>JBDKSY010000026.1:0-12307 GCA_039680395.1 Anaerolineaceae bacterium
ATTTATTTCTTTCAGATGAATATGCCCGTCAGTTCCAGCGTGAGGCCAGCATCCTCGCTGGATTACGCTACCCCCATCTCCCCCGTGTCAGTGATTATTTCTATATACCCAAACAGGGGCAATACCTCCTGATGGATTTCATCGAGGGGGAAGATTTACGCCAACGGATTGAACGAAAAGGTTCGATTTCTGAAAGAGAAGCAGTCCTTATTGGATCACTGATATGTGAAGCGCTCGATTACCTCCATTCACGCCCTTCTCCCATTGTGCACCGGGACATCAAACCCGGCAATATAAAAATTACTCCAGAAGGCGATGCTTTTCTGGTTGACTTTGGTCTGGCAAAAGTTATGCAGGGTGGGCAGGCAACTTCTACTGGCGCTCGAGCTATGACTCCAGGCTATTCGCCGCCTGAACAATATGGCACCGGGAAAACGGATACCCGTACGGATATTTATTCTCTTGGTGCAACTCTCTATGCAGCCCTGACAGGGATCATCCCAGAAGACGGATTATCCAGAGCAACTGGCAAAGTCCAGCTTACCCATATCCGCGATATTCAACCAAAGATCAGCAGAAAACTTGCTGCAGTTATTGAAAAAGCGCTGGAAGTTGAACCTGATAACCGTTATCAAAGTGCGAAAGAGTTCAAGAAGGCGCTTCTCTACGCAGGCGAGCTCTCCCATTATGACCATCCACGCCTAACCGTAGAACCTCCACCCGTTCACGAAGAAGGTGAAGCTAAAGTTGAAATACCAGCCAGCCCAAACATGACACCAGAATGGATCTATGACGAGCCATATACTCCGCCTTTTCATCAACCTTCCAGACCCATTCCCAAGAAAAAGAGACCAAATTTCTTTTATGCTTTTGTTGGTACTTTGATACTTGGTTTAGCTGCGATTTTCCTCTGGACTTACCTGCCAGCTCTATTCATCAAAGGATACATCCCTCCCTTCTCTCCTGCAGGTGAAGTGACACCCACCGCAACTTCTCCAACTGTAGCAAGTGCTGCTTTACCTACTGCATCTGCAACGAAGATCATCGTGCACACTCCGACAAGCAAGCCAACCATTGATCCAATGCTTACGCCGATCATCGTTCCTACTACCCAGGTAGGTTCAGGGCAATTGATTGCATTTGTTTCAAAACGGACAGGAACATTTCAGATATGGACAATGAATATTGATGGTGCCAATGAGAAGCAGGTTACTTCATTCCCTGATGGAGCCTGCCAACCCGCATGGTCACCAGATGGAACACGATTGGCTGTGATTTCACCCTGCGACGAACGTGAATACACGTCGTACCCCGAAGCAAAAATTTTCATTGTTAACCTGGATGGATCGGGGTCTCGAATGCTAATGCCAGATGACCCGCCAGGTGATTTCGATCCCGCCTGGTCTCCCGATGGCACGTTGCTGGCATTCACTTCCTTACGCTCGGGTGTTTCGCATATTTTTACATACAGCTTTGCAGATGGCAAAATAGAAGAACTCTCCGATACTTATCATCCTGATATGCATCCAGCATGGAATCCATCAGGAAAGCAAATCGCTTTTGTCAGGCAAGAAATCTTCTTCCATGTCTTCATGATGTCAAACCTGGGGCAAACCCAGTTTCTTTTCAGCAGTCCCGGTTCTGTCAATGACTACTGGCCTGTATGGTCTTCGGATGGCTCTTTCTTGATTTTTAACCGGGTACAAGAAGACCCTGCAATTCCCTGGCTGGTTTCCTTGAACTATGAAGATCGCGGAACAGGGAAGGAAAAACGCATTCCCGCCATACAAGTGACTGGTCTGGGTCCAATTGCTCATGCCAGTCTTTCTCCAGATGACCAATGGATCGTATTTGAAAGTTGGCCAGATGGCAACAACCATGATATTTATCTGATGAATATGGACGGCAGCAATTTATTGCGATTGACCAGAGATCCCGCACTGGATTTTTATCCCGTCTGGCAGCCCTGATTTTCCGCTCTTATTTTGCAATTCTATTGTTCTAGAACTTGCAGTGTTTTTCGTCTTCCCAATTTACGCATGAATTTCATGATCTCAGGAATAATCCTGGTATAGAGCCTGTATAAAAATGGATGTGGTGTGAAATCCCAGGCACCAATGGTTTTCATCACCTCGCCACCCAGTCCTTCTTTAAACCGGTATACGCCCCACATGCTGTCGGTTTCATTAAAAACATCAGGCGCTCCCCACAAGTCATATACCCGGCATCCCTTTTCCTTCGCAAGACGCATCGCTTCCCATTGTAATAAATAGTTGGGCATTCTCTCTCGATGTTTTTCCGTAGACATGCCATATAGATACCATGCCCGACCAGCAAAATAGAAAAGCATCAAACCGGCAATTGGATCGCCATCTACCTCAGCAACCAATCCTGCTGCCATTTTTTGCTGGATGAAGCTTTGCCAGACCCGGCAATAATAATTTTCACTTCTGATCGCGAACCCATCCCGAAGAGATGTCTCCGCATACATCCGGTAAAATAAAGGCAGCTCATCAATCCCAATCTGGCGCACTGTCACACCCTTCTTTTGAGCTAACCGGATGTTGTAACGAGTTTTTTGCTTCATCCTCGCCAGCCAATCATCTTCACTTCCGTCTAAATTTAGAATGACAGTATTTTTAAACTGGATCTGTTCGGGTGAATAAAACCAGTTCTTCTTTTCCAGTTGGTTAATGATAGGATTTCCTTCTTCGATTTCCTCCCCTTGAACAATTCTACCAATGACCACCTCTGGGTCAATTTTCAATTGAATTGCTTTTTCGTTTACTGCCAGTTGCTCTAAGTCCGAGATTACTTTCGTTGCAAGGACTTCATCTTTCCAGTCCAAAATAGGACCTCGAGGTACATAAAGTACGGAAAATGGAAAGGTTATTCCAATAAATCGGATCCGCCTGCGCAAAATCTGAACAGCTGCAACAACAGTACCTTGATCATCATGCCATACCCGTTGAATGACATCCCATCCAAAAGAATGCTTGATCTCTCCCCACTGCTGAGATTGCAGCAGGTGTGCACCTGGTAATGTTGCAATAACTTCATTCCAATTATTTACGACCATTAAGTCCTGCCATCCAATCAGTGATCGCTATTTTATGAATGGTACCCGCTAAATTCTCTGGGATTGCAGCAGGAGAGAAATAAGCGATATCAGAAACCTCATGATTTACAATGAACTTTCCACCGGTGATCCTTCCACTATACAGGATCAAAACACCATTTCCTCGTGGATCATCATCGTAAGAGTAAACACCAAAAAGATTCTCCACTTTAACTTCAAGACCAGTCTCTTCTTTTACTTCCCGCACTGCTGCCTGCACAGGGCTCTCATCAACCTCGACAAATCCAGAAGGGATATACCAGGCACCACGCCAGGGTTCAGAAGCCCGGCATACCAGCAGAAGCCTGCCCTCTTTTTGAATGAGACAACCTGCGCCAAGGCTACGATGAGGATAATACACCCATCCACATTTCAGACACATATCTCTCGTTTGACCATCCAATGCAATGGGGGTTAATACATTTCCGCATTTCAAACAATGGAGATTCATTTGCAATGCCCCTTGAATCGTTTCATCATGCTATCCAATGTTGAAAAACTCGATAGAGAAATGAATTGTAGACCTTATCTTGAGGACTGGCACTACGGACTACTTTCCCACCAAAACCGCGTTTGAACCGGTAAACCGGCCACAGTCCGTCTTTTCGGGTCTCAAATTGCCCTTCCAGAACTTCTTCATCTTCATCCGGGATTCCCCACATATCATATTGGGCGCATCCCTGCTGTGATGACCAGCGCATGGCTTCCCATTGCAGGGCATAATTGGGCATCAGGTTACGTTGATCGTTTCCCGACGCTCCATAGAGATAATATGCGCGACCACTATACGCAAACACCATAATGGCTGCGAGAGGTTTTTCTTCATACAGCGCAATGAATAACTGGCAATTGCCTGTTGGATTGAAAAGATCGAAAGCCTTCTGATAATATGCCTGTGAGTGTGCACCAAACTGATCGCGTTCACTCGTCAATGCCATAAGGTTGGAGAAAGTAGCCACATTTGATGAGGTAATTACTTCAACACCCTTCTTCTGTGCCAAACGAATGTTGTAGCGCGTTTTTTGCTTCATGCGCGCCAGCCACTCGTCTTCGGTACCATGAAGGTCAATGGTAATTGTCCTGCGAGGTTGTATAGCCCGCGATGCTACCTGAAATCCCTGATCAAGGGTAATCTCAGTATTTCCTTCCCATGCATCAGGTTCTACTCTTAAAAAGAATGCACCTTTTTGCCTGCAAATTTCATCTACTTCTTGAAAAAAAGCGGGATTCGCTGTTCCCACAGGACCTCTGGGAATATAAGCAAAGCATACGCCCGGAAAAACCTTTCGAAAGAGTAGCTGTGCTCCGGTGGTATCTACCACGCACCGGATAGCTTCCCAACCGAAAGAGGATTTTAATACTCCCCATGCACTGCTTTGCAAAATGGAGACATCTTTCTGACATTGAAGAAAGTTATCCCATTCGTGGGCATTTACCTGTGTCATGGGATGGAATCTATCTCCATAGGCGGAGTAGCCCTTACCGCGGCACCCGGGATCAACTCATCGAACATTTGCATGATGATATCTGCATCCCCTTCTTCAGCCAGACGAATTAATTCATGCACTGCATTATTTAAAGTTTCACCAGACAATTCATCCTGCCCATCCACACGGAAAATATCAGGATGTTTTGTAGGTAGGAATGGGTGTTGTTCATCCCACAGGTCTTCGCTCAATTTCTCTCCCTGCCTGATACCTGTGTAGACGATCTCAATATCCTTGCCAGGTTGTAATCCAGATAACCGGATCAAATCTTCTGCAAGATCTAGAATTCGAACCTGTTGTCCCATGTTCAAGACATAGGTTTCTCCACTATCACCCTGGCTGGCCGCCTGTAAAACAAGATAGACCGCTTCTGGAATAGTCATGAAATAACGTTTCATATCCGGGTGAGTAACGGTTACCGGACCACCTCTGGCAATCTGGCGTTTGAATAATGGCACCACACTACCCCGGCTGCCAAGTACGTTCCCAAAACGCACTACTGAGAACGGTTTTCCTGTCCGGTTGGCAGCATCCAAAACGATCAGTTCAGCTATACGTTTTGTTGCACCCATCACATTGATTGGTCGAATAGCTTTATCAGTTGAGATCATCACCAGTTGATCAACATCATATTCCACGGCTGCCTTAACAACATTCCAGGTTCCCAAAATATTGTTTGTTACCGCTTCTTCTACATTGAGCTCCATTAACGGTACATGTTTATGTGCTGCTGCGTGAAAAACTACTTGTGGTCTATGCTGCCTGAAAACAGAAGATAGTCGCTGATAATCGCGTATGTCACAGATAACTGGACGGATGGGTGTGGTCGGGTAACTTTCCTGCAGTTCAAGCAGAGCCTCAAAAATGGTATTTTCTCCATGCCCCAGAAGGATCAGTTCGGATGGACCCCAGCGTAATATTTGACGGCATAATTCGCCACCGATAGACCCCCCTGCACCTGTGACCATAACCGTTTTCCCTGAAATTACGCTACCAACCCGGTCATCCTGTACCTGGGTGGGTTCACGGCGTAACAGGTCGGTAATATCTACTTCACGCAATCTACTGATGCTTACTTTGCCGCCCAAAAGTTCATAGATACCTGGCATGGTTCGAAAAGGAACTGATTTTAGCCGGCAGATATCCGCTACTTTACGCACAACCTTACCAGGTGCGCTGGGAATGGCGATGATCACTTCATTCACCCTGTGACTATCCAACACCTTGGCAAGGTCGCTTATCGTACCAATGATCGGAATTCCATATATCTGTTGGTGTTGCTTTGCCGCGTTGTCATCCAGAAAACCAATTGGCTGTAAATTCAACTGCGGATTCTTCTGCATCTCCCTGGCCATCAAGGCACCCGCATCACCAGCTCCAATGATCAAGGCACGTTGATTGTGTGCAGCTTTCGGTGTTACAGAAGCAATGGATAAGTTTTCTGCAACGACTCGAAGAGCAAAACGCAGTCCGCCAACCAGGAAAATGGACATTAACCAGTCAATGATCAATACTGAACGTGGGAATCCTGTGAATACGCCAAAGCTGAAAAGACTGATGGTAACAATAGCCACTAAAATTGATGCAGTTGAGACTGCAACAACGATTTGCTTTAATTCCTGAACACTTGCATATACCCATAACCTTCGATACAGACCAAAGAAGGCATATACCAATGGTTTGATGATGAGCGAAATGCCCATCATCCAAAGAGCAGATGGCATGTACAAAGATAAAGCTGGACCCAATTCAAGTCTCAACACATACGAGCCAAGAACAGATAATACGATAAGAACAAGGTCCCCTAAAAGAATATATCGGTTTCGAATATTTGGTTTGTACTTCTGATTCACTATTGTCCTCGCAGGCCAATTACTGCACCAAGCGTGCGTAAAATAATTGACATGTCCATGATCAAATTTCTATGCTTAATATAATACAGATCGTATTCTAATTTTACCGCCATGTCTTCCAAACTGACGGCATAGCGCTGGTTAATTTGAGCCCATCCAGCCAGACCTGGCCTTACGAGCAGGCGCGCCCGGTAAAAAGGAATTTTTTCTTGCAGATCATTAATGATTTCTGGCCTTTCAGCTCGCGGTCCTACCAGGCTCATATCCCCTTTTAACACATTGATGAATTGAGGAAATTCATCCAGGTGGCTTTTACGCAAGAACTGACCCACCCGGGTGATCCTTTCATCTTTTTCAACCGTCAATTGAGGTTTACCATCTTTTTCGGCATCCTGGATCATTGTACGGAATTTTATAACATTAAAAGTGCGCCCATTACGCCCTGATCGCGTTTGAGAATAAAAGATTGGAAATCCCGAATCGATCATGATCAGGAGAGAGACAAATGGGAGAAGAATGGCAAAGAATACCATGCCAATTAAAGCTCCAATGATATCCATCAATCGTTTAGCAATCTCGTAAAAATCGCCCATATGGGCTTCATCCAGGAATGACCGTAATAACCAATCGGAGTTCAATAGTTGGATAGGAATTCGGTTAAGCAACTCTTCATATATAGCTGGCATTGTGTGAACTTCAATACCAGCTTCTTCAGCGCGTAGAACCGTCTGGAAAATCTCATATCGCATTTCACCAGATATGGCATATACCAGGTCAGTTACTTTTTGCTGCTCTACTACCTTAAGAATGGCATCGCCATTTGCCAACACTGGGATCCCACCAATAAATGAACCAATTTTACTGGGGTCATCATCAATCATGCCTACCGCGTAAAATGGTTTTGGATTAGCAGAAGAATAGACTTCTGCCAATGCCCTGCCTGCTCGCCCGGCTCCAATGATAAGAATTCGGCGCATGAATAAAGGAGTTGTGAATACACGCGCAAAAGCCAATCTCCAGAGTAAGGTCAGGAGTGAACATATGATAATGAAATATGCAACTGCCAGACGTGGCAGCGAATTTGGTTCTGAAAGAAAGAAAACGATTAGATACAGCCCAACACTGATAATAGCAGCAAAAGTAATTGATTTTATGATCTCAGAGAATCTATTGGCTCTTCGTAGATCATACAATTCAACCATCAATATTATCCATATGATGGGCAGAAAAACAAACCAGCCGGGCACCCTGGTACGAAAGAACTCAAAGGAAAGGTTCAACCAATCCTTGCTTGCCCAAAGTAATAAAGCAATTGCCATTGCTAAAAATGTAACCAGCAAATCGCCAGCCAACAAAATAAAACGTCTCTCGTTGGTTTTTAAACGCCAAAGCCCTGGACGTTGATTCACTTAAGCAAACTCCATAAAAAACCTGCTCCCCAGCAGAAGTGCATGGTTGCAATCGATAGTGGCAGCCCAATAATAAGGGCCAGGTCTTTTTCTTTAAATATCGCTGGCAACGAAATTACTACTAAAGCCAGAATATATAATAATACCATCAAAGCCAGGATTAATTGGAATAAATAGCTGAATATTGCTGCGACACATAAGAGCAGCCAACCCATCACAAAAAGGGGTGGGATCGCTTGACGTAGCTTTAATGATCCTGGATACTTTTTAAGCATTTTGCATTTCCAGTAACCATATCGCCAGTATTGCTTTGCCAATCCTTTGAGGTTCGGCCGAGAAAAATAGATGGATTGAATATCTGGATCAAACCACACAATATCGCCGTGCTGTCTGATGCGGGTATTTAATTCGTAATCCTCATTTGTGAGCAATTCTTCATTGTAACCTCCCAGCTTAACAAGATAATCCTTCCAGAATGCGCCGAACGGCACAGTATCAACAGAACCTTCTTTATTGCTATACCGGTATCGAGCATCCCCAACTGCCAAAGGATGTGAAGCCGAGATGGCAATGGATCTTGCAATTCCTGTCTCTGCGCCAGGTTGAATCTTCCACAACCCGCCCACATTCTTTCCCTTACCCTGAACCAGACCTTCTACAGATTTTGCCACGTAATCGGGCATTGGACGGCAATGTGCATCCAATCGCAGGATGATCTCACCAGAAGCCGCCCGGATTGCCAGGTTTAACGCTGCAGGGATGATCCTGCGTGGATTATCTACAATTTGTACGTGGAATTGTTGGTGAGTCTGTTGGAATTCCTGAATTTTCGCTCGCGTGCCATCCTCTGACATACCATCTGCAATGATCACTTCCATCTTTTGCAGCGGGTAGGTTTGCTGGCATATGGATTCCAACAACCCACCTATCGTACTCTCTTCGTTAAAACAAGGAACAATAATCGAGACGGAATGATCCGTCTCAATTGTTGGTCTTTGTCCATCCTTTATTTGGTTCATTAATCTTTACAGCAACAGTGTTCATCGTGATGGCAATCGCAGTCATCTTCGTCGCAAGGGAAATACGCGAT
The DNA here is from genome assembly GCA_039680395.1 of Anaerolineaceae bacterium. Taxonomy (GTDB): domain Bacteria; phylum Chloroflexota; class Anaerolineae; order Anaerolineales; family Anaerolineaceae; genus UBA4782. Next base: position 8,958 of record JBDKSY010000026.1, read on the forward strand.
TGCTTCGATTTCGACAGCACCAGCTTTTGGCAAGGCAGCTACCTGAACAGCAGAACGAGCTGGACTTTCTTCTCCAAAGTATTCACCATAAATGGCATTCATCTTTGCAAAGTCATTCATATCACGCAAAAACACAGTAGTTTTGATGACATTTTGTAGACTACCGCCAGCCGCTTCAAGGATATTTTTGATATTCTTACAGGCCTGACGAGTTTCAGCTTCGACGCCACCGTCAACAATAACACCCTTTTCCGGATCCAGGCCTAATTGCCCGGAGCAATAGAGAAAATGACCAGCACGTACCGCAACGGAATAAGGTCCAATAGCTTTTGGAGCTTTTTCAGCAATAATAATTTGTTTCTTTTCTTTACATGCCATAATAACCTCTCATGATTCGTAATACTATGATTGTAAGTGAAGATTCCATTTGGGTAAAGTGCTACGTAAATCAAAAATAAATAACATTTTAAAGGAACCCCTCCTCAAAAGAGAAGGGGTTCAAGTTTGTGATCAATATTCAAGATGTTGTGGCTCTGTTGTCAATCGTTTTCTAAAAATCCAATACGACCAGGCTTGATAAGCCAGCACGATCGGAACAAAAATTGCTGCAATAATGGTCATCACCCGCAGTGTGTTTGGCCCGGAAGCAGCATTCGTGATCGTCAGGTTGAACTGTGGATCAATACTGGATACCATTACGTTGGGGAATAAACCAGCAAATACTGAACCCGTAAAAAGAAGGATAGTCAACGCAGTCAAGAGAAAAGCCCAACCTGTCTTTTTTGCTCTAATTAAGAAACCAGCAACCACAAAAACCCCAATGGCAGGGATCAGAACGGGTAAAGGAAGCAGCTTATTGACTATGCTGTAAACCAGGACTGCAACGAGCAGGATCAATGCTGGAAACCATAACCGCATGGCTGCTTTTCGTGCATCTTCTTGCAATTCATCTGTTGTTTTCAGGGTTAAAAATATCGCACCATGCAGGATGAATGCCACCAGACCGGTCAACCCGCCCAATAGCGCATACGGATTGAGTAGATCCCCTGTATTTCCAACAAAATTCATCGTGCTATCTATGGGTACACCTCGCAAAATATTAGCAAATGCTACTCCCCATAAGAAAGCTGGTAAAAGTGATCCGAAGAAGATGGCGCCATCCCAGAATTTTCGCCAGGTTGGGTTCTCATCTTTACTTCGAAATTCAAATGCCACACCTCGGAATATCAACGCCACCAGGATAAGCAATAATGGTAAATAAAATCCACTGAACAGGGTGGCATACCATTGTGGAAATGCAGCGAAAGTCGCACCACCAGCCGTGATCAGCCATACTTCGTTTCCATCCCAATGAGGACCAATCGTATTGATCATCACCCGTTTTCGCACGTCCTGTCCTTTTCCCAGGAAAGGTAACAAGATACCAACACCAAGATCAAAACCTTCCAGAACAAAATATCCTGTATAGAGGACGGCGATCAAAATAAACCAGATAGTGTTTAAATTCATGGCATCCTCCTAATACCCTTCATCTTTTACTTCATCAATTTCTTGAGGTACTCCAGCACGGGCAAATTTTTGCAGCAGATAGATATCCGCAATCATCAGTACGCCATAGATCACTGCAAAAGTAATAAGTGAGGTAAGTACCATACCGGGAGTGATACTGGGCGAAACTGCATCTGCCGTTTTCAAGTGACCGAATACCACCCAGGGTTGCCTGCCCATTTCCGTCAGGATCCACCCCGCGGTGTTCGAGAGATATGGCATCACTATGACCACAGGGAAAAAGTACAAGATTTTTTTTGGTAGCGGCTTTTTAAATATGAATAAATATAGCAATACCAATGCCGAAATGAACAACATTAAAAAGCCCAACCCTACCATGATACGAAATGCCCAATAACTGACAAACACGTTGGGTGAATAATCTCCCGATCCATATTTTGCTTCATACTCTTTCTGAATTTCATTTATTCCAAGAACTTTGCCGGTGAACCTGTTATATGTCAGAAAAGAAAGCAGTTTAGGGATACGGAACGAAAATATCTCCTTTACCTCCGTTTCTTTTTCATCCACAATGGAGATCAAAGATAATCCAGCCGGGTCTTCTGATTCAGTCAACGCTTCTGCTGCAGCCAGTTTCATTGGTTGAAAAATTTCGAGATTTTTCGTCTGGCGATCCCCGACCAATACAACCCCCAGAACTGAAATTATTCCAACAATCGCAGCAATTTTAAAGGATTGCAAGAAAGCATCTTGTTCTTTCTTCCGGTAGATATGATAGGCACTGATGCCCAGCATAAAGAAGGCAGCTGTTGTAAATCCTGCAAATATGGTGTGTGGGAATTGCCCCCATAAATATGGGTTTTTCAAAAGATCAAGGAAATTGCTCATCACGGCTCGTTCACCAACGATTTCAAACCCCACCGGATGCTGCATGAATGAATTTGCGGTTAAGATCCAGAGGGCTGAAAGATTCGTTCCGATTGCCACCAGCCAGATGGCAACCAGGTGAAGTTTTTTCGAGATCTTATCCCAACTGAAGATCCAGATTCCAAGGAAAGTGGATTCTAAAAAGAAAGCCAACAGTGCTTCAATAGCTAATGGCGCGCCAAATATATCTCCCACAAATCGTGAGTAATCAGACCAGTTCATTCCAAATTGAAATTCTTGAACAATACCGGTCACTACCCCCATCGCAAAGTTGATCAAGAACAACTTGCCCCAGAATTTCGTCATTTTTTTGTAGGCATCGTTACCGGTTGCAACGTAAAGAGTCTCCATGATGGCAACCAGAACACTTAACCCCAGGGTCAGTGGAACGAAAAAGAAATGATAAACGGTGGTAATCCCAAACTGCCATTGAGACAACGTTACAGTATCCATGCAGTATTCCTCCTGTGATTATCGCCAGGTATTAAGTTTTTGCTCTTCAGCGAATGTATTACGACTAATATTATCTATTTTGGTATTATAGCATAAGTAATGCCAGTTCGTTGCAACTATTAAAAAAATATGTACAATCAATGTATATACCTTTCGGATAGAACGACTGTTATCTATTCTCTTTATCTATGATGGTTATCCTTCAGGGGAGATACAGGGTGAGGAAAAAAACAGCTCGAGCCATATTCTTTACTTTGCTTGCTTGCAGCATCGTAAGCCTTTCAATTGGATTTTCTCCATCCGTTGTTCACGCAGAAGGTGAAGTACCGGAGATACCTGTTCCATCTGCAACCACCTATGTAGAAACTGCTGAAGAACTAACAGATAACTCTGAAGGTTCCACAGGATCAGAGAACCCGATCATCACGCCTGCACAGATGACAGAACCTTCTCCTTCTCAA
>JBDKSY010000027.1:0-3843 GCA_039680395.1 Anaerolineaceae bacterium
CTTTTGCCAGTAAAACCCCCATCAACCGTGGAGCATATACATGCGTGTTGATCTCGTATATTGACGATATCACTGTTCCAGATGGCACGATATTTACACCTGAAAGCAAGTTTGTTAAAACGTGGCGCTTGCAAAATGCGAGTGATTGCACGCTTGAAGAAGGTGCTCACCTGGTATATCTGGGTGGTGAATTGTTCGATGGTGAGAAAGAAACTGTCATTCCCATTAAGGTGGTTCCCGGGCAGGTCTTTGACATGTCTATTGAACTGGCTGCTCCTGAAATACCAGGGGAATATAAAGGTGAATGGGGAATCAAAACAAAAGAAGGCAGCCTGATCTCCGGTCTTATTCTTTCTGTTGAAATCCGGGTAAGGTAAAAAATAACATTGCAAGTTTGGGAAATCATATATTCCCGAAATGGTACAATGACCTCATGAAAACATGGCGCGTCCTGTTCATTCTGTGGTCATTTGCTTTCCTGGCGCTCTGGTCAGGATGTGCCTCGCAAGACATTCCATCATCTACCAGCACTCTCCCCACCCTTTTGCCTGAGATAGCAACACCTGCCAAAACCTTCACACAGGTTCTGCCAACATTAACCCCAACGCCTTTCCCGTATTTCGATCCTGCCGGCTGCCAGCAACCAGAAGAAGATTACGCGCTTGTCGAATTAAAAGGATGGACGATCAACCAGCGCACTCTTTCTATGCTGCAGCATGCGTCTGTTCTCTTCAACGGTGATGCCGAATATCTTCCTTCCCTCATCACGCAGGGCAGTTATCATGATAACGGTGCTGCAAGCTGGGGCACTCACCTGGGTGGCGGCGCCATAGATCTATCAGTCATGTTGCCTGGAACCTATACTGTTGATTCTTCCAACCTCAGCCGCATGATCCAATCCCTGCGAGCTGCGGGTTTTGCTGCCTGGGTGCGGGATACCAACGAGCTTTTTTCCGGTTCTGCTTTGCATATCCACGCCATTGCGATCGGTGATGCCCAGCTTTCACAACCAGCTCTTGACCAGCTTACCAGCCAGGAAGGATATTTCTTTGGTTTTAACGGTATCCCTGTAGATAACGGTCAACCCATCATGGACAGACACGGAAACCCGGTTGTGTGTACCTGGATGATCGCAATGGGTTATCCGGCTCCCGACCAGAACATGGAGCCGCGCCAGCCCTGGCAAATACGCCTGACCCAGACAGCACAGGCAGCGATCACCAGCACTGAAGACCAGACTGGATCCTTCGCCAATCTATTGAAATTTTACCCGGGTACACTACGCGGCTTGGAAGATCTGGATGGACCGCTTGCGATCTGGATGTTACATGAAAGCAAAATCCTGCTACCTGAAGAGTCACCTGTTTTTCAATTCTCGTATTTCCGCTTGAGTGAGCTGGATTCTGAATGGCGGTTTTGGTCGCAATTTTCCGTCAGTGACTATACCCGCTTTGATATTCCAGAGCCTGCGGGATCGTTTGATTTTTCCAGGTGGCCTCTCCTGGCTGGTGATGTGGTCATCACGAATAGCGGCGGAAAATATACCCATCTGTTTGTTGTAATCGATGTTGATGAAACTGGCAAAGCATTTACCGTTGCACCCATCCTTCAAGAGGACGGTTCTATACTCATTCAAAAAGCATTACTATATGAACCAGGCAATGAAGATGCAGGTTTATTAGAAAATTCATGGTCAGGATGTGAGACAAGTGATTGCGGAAATGAAGGCGGGGTTACCGTACTGCGACGACCCGACCTGCATCTGGCGGCTGGCACCCCACTGGAGCATCTGGTTCAACCTGGCGATACCCTGTACCATATCGCCCTGCGGTATGATTCCCAGGTGGCAGACATCATCGAAGCCAATCCGGGTGTCGTGCCTGAAAATCTGGAGCCTGGTTATTCTCTATCTGTACCGGTCAATATTTTGAAATAAAAGGATCAAGGAAATTCTCACGCTGGCAGTTTTTGGTTCTGCCTTACATACAGGAGAAGGTTCTGCAGTCCCATTTTGTCATAGGCTTTCCGTGCCGCACGGTAGCCAGAACCATAGATGCGTGAATGGTTCTGCTCGATATTCTTCAGCAGGTGCTCAGCCAACGGGTCAGGTTGACGTTCCAACCATAAAGCCCCTACCAGCTCGCATAATCCTTCTTCTACCCTGGCAGTGCAATGGGGAAAACCGTTCAACACCAACCATACATGCATGGCCTCATGAGCCAGTACCATTCCCAGATGGACTTCTGGCAAATTATTCAACACCAGAATTGCTGATACCTGTCTGCTGGCAGTCATTCCAAATACGGTAGTCTCCTTTACCTGGGTCAATCCATAAGGCCGCTGCTGGCTTTTATTTCCGTAACTATGCCGCAGGGTTGTCATGGATACCAGTTTTAGGGGAATCTGTTGGCAGGAGATTTCAATCCCCACTTTTTGAAGCGTTTGACATACCTCGCCGAACACACGCCCGGCTTCAACTGGTTTAGTGACGGCGCTCATAGCGCATTGTTTGCAAATGGAACGCCCATCCTTGAATATTGCTCCTTCAAAACCATGAGCGGTAACCAGTATCTTTCCACAAGAGCTGCACAGGCGGTGATCTTTATCCCGTTTACTGCATACTTTATTGCCCGATGCATCCAGATGGTAACGGCCGGTGATCGGTTCATTACATACCGAGCAATGTGGGCTGAACAACTGAACATAATCCACCCGGCAATATGGTTTGCCATCATGGGTATAAAAACCACGGCTGCGGATCGGTTGATGGCATGCAGTACAAATGAAGTGCTCGGGGTGATACATATGGCGCAGAGCCTGGATATACGCGCCCGTCACTGGCTCTCCACAGGTTGGGCAGATAGGTGCATATGCTTTCTGGTAACAGGGAATGTGAAACGGTTTGCCATTTTTCACCTTGTATGTGGTACCTATGATGGGTTTGCCGCATCCCGCACAACGGAAGCATTCTGCATGCCAGGTCTTGCGCATGGCTTTCACATACGTAAGCAAAATGGTTTTCCCGCATCCAGCGCACTTCATCTTTATCTACCCGTTAATTCTTGTTTTCATACTATGGCTGATTGTACCCTATAGAATTTCTTTCTGAATAATTGGTCCAAGGATTAGAGTTTCTTCATAAATGCCCGATTCAGTCAATATTTGACTAATAATGCTGGACTTTGGAGTTGAATAGAGCTATGATTAAACCGACTGGTCGGTATGTTTTAGAATTTATAGGAGGTACTATGATCCTGGTCACTGGTGCTGCAGGTCATCTTGGTAATGTTTTGGTTCGCGAATTAGTCAATCAGGGTAAACAGGTACGTGCATTGGTTTTACCTGGAGAAGACACACAATCAATTTCTGATTTGAACATTGAAATTATGGAAGGCAATATTTTAGATTATCCTTCTATTATAAAAGCAATGGAAAATGTAGATGAGGTATATCACCTCGCCGGGTTAGTTTCTATTGCTCCCGGCAATGAAGGTCTTTTACATAAAGTGAATGTCGAAGGCACCCGTAATGTGCTGCGTGCTGCTCGAGAATGTGGGATTTAGCGGTTCGTGTATACCAGTTCTATCCACGCTCTGGCTCGTCCTCCGATAGGGGTAATGATTGATGAAACGCAGCCATTCGATATGAACAATCCTGCGGGTATGTATGATGCCACCAAGGCAGAAGCCTCTCTGGAAGTACTCGAAGCGGCTAAAAATGGTTTGAATGCGGTCATTGTATGCCCAACTGGTGTGATTGGGCCTTATGACTACCGGCGTTCTGAATTAGGTGAAATGATGCTGTCCTGGATGAAAAAAACCGCCAGTGTCATCGTGGAAGGCG
>JBDKSY010000028.1:0-1592 GCA_039680395.1 Anaerolineaceae bacterium
TTATTCAACACCAGAATTGCTGATACCTGTCTGCTGGCAGTCATTCCAAATACGGTAGTCTCCTTTACCTGGGTCAATCCATAAGGCCGCTGCTGGCTTTTATTTCTGTAACTATGCCGCAGGGTTGTCATGGATACCAGTTCTAGGGGAATCTGTTGGCATGAGATATCAATCCCCACTTTTTGAAGCGTTTGACATACCTCGCCGAACACACGCCCGGCTTCAACTGGTTTGGTGACGGCGCTCATAGCGCATTGTTTGCAAATGGAACGCCCATCCTTGAATATTGCTCCTTCAAAACCTTGATCGGTAACAAGTATCTTTCCACAAGAGCTGCACAGGCGGTGATTTTTATCCCGTTTGCTGCATACTTTATTGCCCGATGCATCCAGATGGTAACGTCCGGTGATCGGTTCATTACATACTGAGCAATGTGGACTGAACAACTGAGTATAATCCACCCGGCAATATGGTTTGCCATCATGGGTATAAAAACCACGGCTGCGGATCGGTTGATGGCATGCAGTACAAATGAAGTGCTCGGGGTGGTACATGTGGCGCAGAGCCTGGATATACGCGCCCGTCACTGGTTCTCCACAGGTTGGGCAGATAGGAGCAAATGCTTTCTGGTAACAGGGAATGTGAAATGGTTTTCCATTTTTCGCCTTGTATGTAGTATCTATGATGGGTTTTCCACATCCCGCACAACGGAAGCATTCTGCATGCCAGGTCCTGCGCATGGCTTTCACATACTCAAACAAAATGGTTTTCCCGCATCCAGCGCACTTCATCTTTATCTACCCATTAATTCTTTTGTTCATACTATGGCTGATTGTACCCTATAGAATTTCTTTCTGAATAATTGGTCAAAGGATTAGAATTTTTTAATAAATGCTCGATTCAATCAATATTTGACAATTAATGCTGGACTTTGGAATTGAATAGAGCTATGATTAAACCGACTGGTCGGTATGATTTAGAATTTATAGGAGGTACTATGATCCTGGTCACTGGTGCTGCAGGTCATCTTGGTAATGTTTTGGTACGCGAATTAGTCAATCAGGGTAAACAGGTACGTGCATTGGTTTTGCCTGGAGAAGACACACAATCAATTTCTGATTTGAATATTAAAATTATGGAAGGCAATATTTTAGATTATCCTTCTGTTATAAAAGCGATGGAAAATGTAGATGAGGTATATCACCTCGCCGGGTTAGTTTCTATTGCTCCCGGCAATGAAGGTCTTTTACATAAAGTAAATGTCGAAGGCACCCGTAATGTGCTGCGTGCTGCTCGAGAATGTGGGATTAAGCGGTTCGTGTATACCAGTTCTATCCACGCCCTGGCTCGTCCTCCGATAGGGGTAATGATTGATGAAACGCAGCCATTCGATAAGAACAATCCTGCGGGTATGTATGATGCCACCAAGGCAGAAGCCTCTCTGGAAGTACTCGAAGCGGCTAAGAATGGTTTGAATGCGGTCATTGTATGCCCAACTGGTGTGATTGGGCCTTATGACTACCGGCGTTCTGAATTAGGTGAAATGATGCTGTCCTGGATGAAAAAAACCGCCAGTGTCATCGTGGAAGGCG
>JBDKSY010000029.1:0-3986 GCA_039680395.1 Anaerolineaceae bacterium
CCTGGCGATACATTCTTATCCTCATCATTTTGGGGTTGGGTGTACATTTATTGGTGCCACAGATCACTCAGTTGGAGCATTCCTGGTCAGTGGTAAAGAACCTGACCTGGTGGGCAGTTGCTCTGGCATTGATCTCACAAATACTCAGTTATCTTGGGAATGGCTTTCTCTTACGTAGCCTGGTCGCTTCAGATCAGCATCATGTATCTACTTTTAAAGGAGCACTTATTTCCCTGGCTTCTGCCAGCGTAGGGCTTGTTACCGGTGGCTGGTTGGCAGGAGTTGCAGTGACTTATGGATGGATAAAAAAAGAACAGAAGGATGGCAGCGACGCAATTCTTGCAGGTACTTTGCCTTCTATTTTAAACAACGGGATGCTTCTCATTGCTGCATTGCTTGGAACGCTTCTTTTACTAATTTATCATGACTTGAGTAAATATCAACTGATTGAATTTGAAATAATTCTCTTGTTCCTTGCAGTCCTTGCAGGCGTAATTTTTGTCACCTTCCAATTTCCAGAGAAGATGAAGAATTTACTTATTCAAGTTCTTCAATTCTTCGCGAAATTTCGAAGAAAACCTTTAAAACCAGAAAAAATACTCAACTCTTTAGAGCAGTTTCTGAACTCCTGGCATATTTTTATAAAAAGCAATTGGGTAAAGCCATTACTGGGTGCTATTGTGAACATTGGATTTGACATTCTGACACTATATTTTATTTTTCTCTCAGCAGGGTATTTTGTTAATCCCGGTATTTTATTAGCCGGGTATGGCTTACCTCTATTTCTCGGAAAAATGGCTTTCATTATCCCTGGAGGTGTCGGTGTTGTGGAAGGTACTATGGTGGCGTTATACGACAGCCTGAAGGTACCCAATGAGGTTGGTGTTGTTGTTATTCTAGGTTATCGTTTGATCTCTTTCTGGATTCCAACAATATTAGGATTTATCGCAGCAGCCTTTTTAACAGGAAAATCATCCCACAAGATTATTTACCCGGAACAAGGCGATATAAAGTAGCTAGAGGTGGTAAATTCAATCTACTACTGCTGGGAACAAGAAGAATTTTTAAAATCTTTATCATAGGTATTAGCTGGTCTTTACACATATTTCACACCTTATTAATACATGGTGGGTTAAACATCTATGTGACTTAAGTTCATCAATCTATGCTACAATCCTCTAAATTATTACCGGAGTGACAATCAATGGATCTTTTTGAAAAATGTTCGCAGTTCACGGCTGCTAAGGATGCGGAAGCGAAAGGTCTATATCCTTTTTTCCGTCCCTTATCTGACAATGAAGGTACTGAGGTGGTTTATCATGGTCAACGTCTGATCATGTGTGGGTCTAATAATTACCTGGGCTTGACCACCCATCCAAAAGTACGCGAAGCTGCCATTAAAGCAATTGAACGCTATGGAACTTCCTGCACTGGTTCGCGCTTCTTGAATGGCACTCTTGAAATGCACGAGCAACTTGAACGTGAATTGGCAGATTGGGTTGGCAAAGAATCTGCTCTTACTTTTTCTACTGGTATGCAAGTTAATCTGGGTACAGTCAGTTCTCTCCTTAGTCGTGGTGATTACGTTATTTTGGATAAAGATGATCATGCCAGCATTGTTGATGGAGCACGTCTTGGGTATGGCAAAATCGAGCGCTATGCACATAATGACATGGAATATCTCGAAAGAGTACTGCAATCCATCCCCGCTGAAGCAGGCAAATTACTTGTAGTGGATGGCCTGTTCTCCATGGAAGGAGACCTTGCCCCCTTGCCAGAGATCATTCCACTTGCGAAGAAGTACGGTATGCGCATTATGGTGGATGATGCACACGGAATGGGTGTTTTAGGAAAAGGGCATGGTACTGCAGCAGAATTTGGCGTTACCAAAGATGTTGATCTTATCATGTCTACCTTCAGCAAAAGCTTTGCCTCATTAGGCGGTTTTATCGCCGGAGATGAAGAAGTCGTTCATTACATCAAACATGCTGCACGTTCTCTCATATTTAGTGCGAGTGCACCACCCGCCAACATTGCTGCCGCATTGGCAGCTTTGCAAGTGATGCGTGAAGAACCTGAGCGTATCACTCGCGTCAATCAAATTGGTGAGAAAATGCGAACCGAGTACACACGATTGGGCTTCAATATCGGTCATTCGGTAACACCAGTCATTCCAATTCTCATCGGTGATGATGAGCGAACATTCTATAGCTGGAAACGCCTGTTTGAGGAAGGTGTTTTCATCAATCCCGTTATTTCACCCGCCGTACAGCAAGGTCACCAATTGCTACGCACCAGTTACATGGCGACCCATACAGATGCGCAATTGGATAAAGTGCTTAGCATTTTTGAAAAAGTCGGTAAGGAAATTGGATTGATCTAATATGGAATTCCAGGGAAAACTGGCTCTCATCACAGGTGGATCCAGCGGGATTGGTTTGGAAGTTGCCAGGCAACTCGCCGGATTGGGAACCAATGTGGCTATCCTGGCACGTCGCCAGGACCAATTGGAGCTCGCGAAGAGTGAAATCTTGTCGCACCAGGTGGCTCCTGACCAGCAAATACATCTAATCTCAGCAGATGTAGCCAAATTCGATTCGGTTACCGAAATTGTATCAAAATTCGTGGCAGAAGTTGGTGTTCCTGATATCCTGGTCAATTCAGCAGGTATCGTAGTTCCTGGAAAATTCATCAACATCACGTTCAATCAATACAGTGACATGATATCAGTGAATTACCTTGGGATGGTTAACCTGTGCAAGCTCATTATCCCAGAAATGGTAAAAAGACATTCGGGTTATGTGGTGAACGTTTGCTCTATGGCAGCTTTATTCCCCCTCTATGGATACACCGGTTATGCTGGTTCCAAGTATGCCGTTCGCGGATTTACAGATTCACTCCGTCAGGAGATGCGCTTGTTGGGGATTGATATCTCCATCGTTTACCCACCCGATACCAATACACCTCAACTGCAGGGTGAAATTCCAAATCGTCCTGCAATTACGCAGGCGTTGGCAGAAACGAACTCGGTAGTGGAGCCTGAACTGGTCGCACGTGCCATCATTCATGGAATGGAACGAAAAAAATACGTTATCATACCAGGCACCGAAGCAAAGATCCTTGCCCAGGCAGGCTACCTGCTTGGAAATGCTCTGCATACTGTTATTGATATGTTGATCAATATGAATATTTCACGCGCTAAGAAGAAAAGCCGAAAAGACTAAGCTGGTCTTGAATGATGATGAGGATCAGGGGATACAACTTTCTCATCATGAAACCAATGACCACCAACATTACTAAAACCACCGCCAGGAAGATCGCCGCTTTTTGTAAAGCCAATTTCTGGCGGATTTCTTTTTCTTTTGTTATTGACTCAAAAGCCTTGTCAAATGCGACCTGCGAATAGCGATACCTTTGATCGAGAATTCTTTGGATCTGCTCTGAGGTATTTCCTAAATTATATAATTCAATGACCTGTTGCTTTACCTGTTCGTCGGTCAATTCTACCAGGGAAGCAGATTCCTCTTCTTTAAATTGCTGCATCTGGCCATGCGTCTCGCTATCGAGTACAGCATTATTTCCCTGATAAACAAACTCCTCTACAGGTATGGGAATTCTTTGCTTAGGTTTTTGTTTGTGGAAATCGGCTGCAGCTTCTGCGATCATCGTGATAGGTATCCACAGATTCTGGTAATCTACTTTCATCGATTCTGGTTGGTTTCGGATGCAAATGAGAGCTCCGGTTTTATCAATTTCATAAGCCATCTGACATTGTAGGCACATCAGTTGGTCTGGTGCTTCTGGAGGGTGTAAAACCGTCAATGGTTGTGCTCCACACCAGATACACTTTCCCTGTTCCCCCCATACAGATGGGATAATTGCCCGAGCTAAAGGATTTTGCTCACTCATAAGCGTATTATAGATGAGATTTTCAAAACGCAGTAAATAAAAAGGTATACACAAAGAGTTTTCGTGAAGATGGAAGA
>JBDKSY010000030.1:0-3273 GCA_039680395.1 Anaerolineaceae bacterium
GCCACCCCAGCACATTGGGAAGTCCGCTCTGAGTGGCAAACCTTGCATAGGATGTATAGCTTCCACCTATCGCTTCTGCGATAACCCCTTCTGGAGCGTTTTTCAACCACTCCATGGCTGCCCACTCTGATGGATTATACTTCTGAATATAGGCATTCCCATCCAGAGTCATTTCTTCCATATTGAAATGATTAGTCTTCGACCACAAGCCCCAGAAAGGATATGCCATGGAAAGCACCAGCACCAGGCTGATGCTTACCGCGAAAACCCGATAAGCTATCCGGGGTAGACTGCGACTAAGCACTACTACCGCATAGGCAGCAGCCAGACTCCATAGTATCCATGTTTCAAAATAAAATTTGAAAATAGTATTCATCCGGGTGCCAAACTGATCACGCAAATAGACAAATTCAGGCATCAATGTCAATCCTGCGCCCACCAGGATCAGAAGCAGCACAAATGCATGGATCGAATTACTTTGCTGTGGCGCAATCTGATTTTCTTTTTTCGATATTTGCTTTCGGTAAATTCCCAATCCAGCCCATACAAGAACGATCAATATGAACAAGGTTAACCATGTTCCTGGCGCTGCAAATCTTCTCAATAAAGAATTTAAAACCAGAACACCGCTGTCAGAGGTTCCCTGCAGATTGGCGAATAAACCTCCGATTTCAACCATCTTGCTGCCGATGGCATGGACCATTCCACTGACTTGGTTATTCGCCAGGATACTGCTCCCCCATCCCGATAGTTCCGATGCCAGCCAACCAAACAGAAACGAAAATATCCACAATCCGAAAGTTGTGTATGCAGCGAATTTGATCCCACCTGTCAACTTTCCTGGCTTTTTCCATGCAACTATCTGCCAGACGGCAAAAATAAAAACAGGGATCAGTAACGGGGCGAACATGATCCAAAAATGCACACCGCGTGTATAAAAGCTCATGCTGGGAAGCAATCCCCCCGCTTGAGAACCAAACCCGAGATAAAATGGCAAATAGAATACAACAGCCAGAATAACATAGACTATCACTAATCCTATGAAATCCAGGATAAGCCCTGGCCGCCATCCAATTTGCTGGTAATCCGCCAATACCCACACTGCAGCCACCAGAGCCACATAGATGGGCAGATCCCAGGTATTCAGAAATGCCAGTCCCCCCAACACAATGACGGGAAGGATGAACTGACCGTCTCTAAATCGGGAGATCAATCGGCAATTTTTCAAAGCGATTTGTTCACCTGAAAGCCATTTTTTTATCCAGGCGAAAAATGGCATATCATTCTGTCCATTCCAGCCATCCTGAATGTGCAGCCAGAGATTGAAAGCCACTGCAATGGCAAGAATGACAAAAGGCATTGCCAGTACATGGGGGTGCAGGTCTGCCAGCAGGTAAGAGAAAAACGGAAACTCATCAATGACTTCCTGTCGATTATTCAATAGATCCCAATCCTGAACCACGCGCGACGCGCGCCACCACCATATTCCACCTTCTCTTTGAGGTATCCAACTTAATGCCTGTTTAGGAGCTTCATTGATCTCTAGAATGTTCAGCCATGTCCAAAATTTGGATTGGAAGCTACCATCTGCTGCCTGTTTCCAGAAAAGCCCACGGCTGTGCAGCATTTCTAAAAAGCCTTCCAGGTTACTGACTATCAGGATAAAGAAAGGACCAAGCAGGGAAGATAAATAAGGTTGTTTTTCTGATCTTTCCTCCTCAATACTTTTTCTTTCATTTTCTTTTTTCTGCCAGAATGCGATCAAATTGAACAACAATCCATAAGCAGAGACTGCGGTCAATCCAAACCAGAGTGCTATTGCCAAATTGAAGCCAACACCAGACGCCACACCACTTAACTTCACCAGCATGGCAACCATGACGTACCCAAAATAGTAATAAGAAATCGAATAACCAGATAACCAGGGGTCTGCTGGAGGGAAAGTAGTGCTGCGCAAAATGGAATTGATGAATGCCAGCTCCATCGGCTTTTCTGTTCCGATAATTTCGGGATTGAGAGCACGGATATACGCCCAAAATCCGAAAGCTATGAGGAAAACCAGCTCCGAGGAAAGGATGGTTTTCCAATGCGATTTTACCCAATCAATAATGGGATGGAATCCCTCTTTGTGATTGACCAACCCACTGATCACAAAAACCAGACATAACACCACCAGCATTGCAGAAATAGTGTTCTGCAGCAGGTGAAGAGATGCCAGCAGCCAGAAACCATATCCCCAGAGCAACAACCCCAATACCTTGCTGAAGCTATATCCTCTATCGGGCAATTGTTTAAAGAACTTGAAGGCTATCGGAAAAGTAATCCAGCCGGTAATGATTATGATCAGATACCAAATTAGAAATGAGAGCATATTGTCCGTTTCACTTTACCTGATAGATGACGGTATCGCCATCACGATACACATCTTGCCAGAGGTCATTATTCCATAACTCAAATTTCGCCAGACTGAGAGCCGGGTACAGGCTTCTTTCAAGTTTACCCACAATAATGTATTTCACGTTATACCGCTGTAAGAATTGCGTCGTCAATTGTCTGTCTTCTGTCATATAAAAATCGTTTATGGCAGCCACACGATCAGTTACCCACTCCTGTGGTGTGACGGCACGCTGTTGGCGTTGGTGCCAGTTCCATCCGACTACACCTGGCAACCCTGTGTAGATAGTGAACCGGCTGCCCCACCGGTATTCAGTAGTGTTTGCTTCGACGATCACCGGTGACCCTTTGACATTATCCTGCATCCACTGGATGGCGCGATAATCAGCACTCAAATCCAGATCATTACCCATATCATTGTATGTAGATACCTGCATGTAAGTCATCCCATCCAGGCTTACGGGGATATGGTCACTGATACGATCAGTGATCTTATCGGTAGTTGCCAGCATGGTGAAAAGAAAAGCACTTGCAACGAGACATGCCATTCCAAGCTGCCATGTGATCCGCCATCCCTCTTTCCAGCGGTTGTTGATTTCAGGGATCAACCAGGTGAAACTGGCTGCCGCAGATAGTGAAAGCATTGTCCAGGCTTGATAATAGAATTTGAACACTGAATTCATCCTGCCAATATCACCGCGCAAAACTACCAGTTCAACTGCAAGGGTTAAAAGCAGCCCGGTAAGGATCATGAATAACACCAATCGCTTGTTATCGGAGATGCCAGGACGCAATATGAGTATTCCAGTCCACAAGATCATCGGGATAACCAGCCAGGCAATCTGGATACCAATGGCAAGTAACACAATGACAACAATA
>JBDKSY010000031.1:0-2959 GCA_039680395.1 Anaerolineaceae bacterium
ATTGATGGTACATCCCCCAAAACCAGCACCTGTCAGCCTGGCACCCAGGCATCCAGGTATTCTTTCCGCGATTGTCACCAGAGCGTCTACCTCTGGCAGGCTGACTTCGTACAAATACCTCAATGAACGATGCCCTTCAATCATAAGCTGACCAAAATCAGCAATCTGCCCATTTTGCAGATCCATCTTTGCCTGCCGAACACGTGCGCACTCCTCCACTACATGCCTTACCCGTCTATATAAATGGTCAGGCAGATGTTCTGCAACAATCTGCAATTGATCTGGTGTCACTTCTGCCAGATTCCCCGGTGCAGGACGTATGACCTGTTGAATGATCTCGAGCGCTTCCATACACTCTGCCTGGCGAAGGTTATATCCGGAATGCGTGAGCGTATGGCGTATCCCTGAATCTACTATGACCAATGAAATTCCTTCGGGAAGCGGCAGCATAGACCATTCCAGCGTTGTCGTATCGAAATACATCACATGACCTGCTTCTCCAAATAAGCAGGCAAATTGATCCATCAGCCCGCACCGCAAGCCCACATATTCAGTTTCAGCCTGCAGGCACAGCTTTGCCATCGCCATCCGGTCTATCTTCCATCTGCCAGCAGCCTGCCAGGCAAGAGCGAATGCCACCTCCAGCGCAGCCGATGAGCTTAATCCCGCACCTGCAGGGATGGAACCTTTGAAATGAGCTTTTATGGGAGATACTACCAGGGAATGCTGGATTGCTGCCCATGCAACACCCGCTGGGTACCATGCCCAGGCAGGCAGGGGATTTCCCTGAACATCTTCTTTCTGCAGCAGGCTGGAATTGGTAAACGAAACACATTCGTCCAAGTCGAGGGCATGAATTTCATGAACCTCTTCAGTGTTTCTTCCTACCGCAGCCTGGATAGACAGGTTGATGGCAGCGGGCAGCACAGGTCCACCATTGTAATCAACATGCTCACCCAGCAGATTCACCCGTCCAGGAGCTGTGATCAGCCACTGCGCCTCAGGCAGCAGAGCAAGCACTTCAGGTTGGTGAGTTTGGATAAGTTTGGCTTTCCTGGCATGGGGAAGTTGCTTTATCTGCAACTCGCGTTTTAGCGCCTGGCTTTTTCCGCCCACCTCTTCCAGATAAGCGATCCTGACTGGCATATGCATCCGGGTGTATCGTGCCCCCGCCCCCATGTTATGCTTTTTGACGCGGCGCGACGGGTCAGTCGTCCAACCAGTATAAAAGGTACCATCTGCACATTCCAGTATGTAACAGAAATACCTCATGGTCGAATTCAGTCCTCTTTTTTCTTTTTGCCTAGATTTCCGAGGAACATACCAGAAAGCTGCTCACCAAAAGATGGGAATTTTGATTTTGCATCCGAAGATTCCCAATCGCTGGAACCTCGCTGGTTACGCCATGCAGCATACGCATCTTGAACCTGTTTGAAATAGGCATCCAATCTTTTTCCATCTTGATTTGCCAGGGTATTGCGTACCTGCTGCAATTCGATGATATATGAATCCAGCAAACGGACAATATTGTCTTTGTTTTCCATCATGGGCAATGCTGGATGATCACCTGATTCCAGATATTCTACTGCTGCTGTGCAGGTTGCGAATTCCTGCCCGGTGAGCCTTCGCCCATCCCGCCAGCCAGGTTGTGAGCTGATGAAATTCATCCAGGCTGCTGCAATTACCTGCGGCATCTGCTCCATACTTGCATGGTAGCCATCTACTTCCGCAGGATCAGAGAAAATCGGTTTTGAGCCTAAAAGGGTACATATGTCTGCAGCCAGGTTCACTCCTTTCGAGCTGGCGGATGGAAAACTACATATGGAAGTTACACCATGCACAAATAGATCCTCAACACCATTCGTCACCGGTAAAGTTTCAGCAAAGAGATATTTGGGATTATTAGTAGGGATAAAAGGAATGTAGTCAACTCCTTCTGGCAACGAACCCCTGACCTTCTCAAATGAATTTTGTACGGGCGAAGGATCATCCAGAACCACACATCCCTTTTTTAACCAGGGGAAAATACTCTTCTGCAATTCAGACTTATCGCTTTGTGGAACGCAAAAGATAATGACATCCGAGTTTTCAACAGCTTTTCTGTAATCGAGGGTCGTGCTCGTGAAAGCGCCAGACTTTTGCACATTGAGTAAATTTCTCGGGATACTATCATATCCAACCCGAGTAATCTCCGGGTCAGCCTTTGCAAGCGCCAATCCGATGGAGATCCCCATCTGCCTGCATCCGATAATGGTGATTTGTAGTTTCATAATGGTATGCCTAAAAGAAGTTTATACAGATTGGTTAGAACAGGAGTGATGATCCATCCAAAGATGTCTACCCCGATCATAGGTAATACAAAAATGATCAGTAACAAAATAAGGGTACTATACGGGCGAATCCGCTGAAAACCCATGTTCCAGGATTCAGGAAGCAGGTGCTCAATGATCTTTTCACCATCCAGCGGGGCTAATGGAATGAGATTGAATAACATGAGCAGCAAATTGATCGTGATGAATTCGACCAGAAACTGGTACGGTGATGGGAAAATTTTTCCTGATATTGTGTAGGGTATCCATCCAAAACGAAGCGGGATAGCAGCAATAATCGCAATTAGGAAATTTGAAAAAGGACCGGCCAGAGACACCCACATCACCGCTGCAGGGCTTCGTCTTTCCAGCGTGTATGGGTTGATGGGTACTGGCTTTGCCCAACCAAAACCAGCAAAAATAAGTACCAATGTGCCAATGGGGTCCAGATGTTTCAGGGGATTGAGGGTCAACCTGCCGGCATTACGCGGAGTATCATCACCAAACGCATTGGCTGTCCAGGCATGAGCAAATTCATGCACGCTGAATGCCACAAACAATGTGATCAAACGGGAAATGAGGGTAGGGAAGTTCAGACCAAGCATATCGAGGAACCCAAAATGATTCACCTTTCTAAAAGGATTATATCC
>JBDKSY010000032.1:0-16738 GCA_039680395.1 Anaerolineaceae bacterium
TTGGTGGTATTCTGTGGGCTTTATTACCAGGGTTGATGAAAATATTTGGTGGAGTGAACGAAATTTTTGGAGGGCTGGGTCTAAATTTTGTTGCCAAAACAGTGGCGATCTGGCTTATTTTTGGTCCATGGAAACGTCCGGGAGTAGCATCAAGCAGCGGCACTGAATGGATTGATCCAAAATTTCGTCTTCCCTTTATTGAAGGCACCAATATCAGTCTCGCGACCCTCATTATTGCGATCGTTTGTGTGATCTTTGTGGCTGTGATGCTTAAAGGTACTCATTTTGGTCTGAAGTTGAAAGCGATCGGAAAAAATGATAAAGCTGCATATATTCTAGGCATTCCCACTACCAGGTACTTTTTGCTTGCATTTGGGCTCTGTGGTTTATTCGCCGGCATTGCTGGGGCAATTCTAGTTGCCTCGAAGCAGTACAGCCTGATACCTGATGCAGGAGCTGGATATGGTTTTCTGGGACTTCTGGTTGCGATGCTGGTTAATTATCATCCCATCTGGTCACCTTTCATTGCCTTTTTCTTTGCTGCATTAGGAATTGGAAATGTGGAGCTTCAATACATGGGTTTGAACACATATCTTTCTGGTGTTCTGCAAGGATTTTTGGTTTTATTCGTACTTATGGCAGATGGCGTTCGGAAACGTCTGATGAAGAAACTATAGGAGCCGCCAATGGATAGCGCAACTTTAACAACTTTGGCTGGAATAGTAGAATACGCGGTACCGGTATTGTTTGCCTCCATTGGTGAAAACTTCACTGAAAAAAGTGGGATTACGAATCTTTCAGTGAACGGCATCATTTTATTAACAGCAATGGGAGGATTTGTCGCTGCATTAACAACCAACAGCCTTCTTTTAGGTTTCCTTGCAGGAGCCTTGATCGGCGGGTTAGTTGGAGCGATCGTTGCATTCAGCAGCATTACTTTAAAGCAATCTCAAGTTGCTATTGGATTTGTTCTGGCACTCTTGTGCCGAGATCTATCCTACTTCTTGGGAGCACCCTATAACAATAAACCCGGATTATTCGTCTCAAAACTTCCCATCCCAGGTCTATCAGAAATCCCTGTGGTTGGACCTATCTTTTTTAATCACTCCATTGTGGTTTATCTTTCTTACATTTTCATTATCGTTGCATATATTTTCATGTTCAAGACACGCCCTGGACTTATGTTGCAAGGTGTTGGTGAACGACCTGCTGCAGCATTTGTTCGTGGTGCAAATGTAAATGCGTTGAGGTATGTGTATACCATTGTTGGAAGTGCAATGGTTGGATTAGCTGGCCCCATGTACAGTCTCGCAGTGAAGATTGGTTGGAGCAGCCAGCTTTCTGGCCTGGATGGTGTAGGTTGGATTGCGCTGGCGATCACGATTTTTGGTGGCTGGAATCCACTGCGTGTAGCACTTGGCGCTTATTTCTTCGCTGCATTGCAGCAATTAGGAATTACGCTGCAATCTTCCACTCAAATTCCTATTCAAATATTGCAGGCCGCACCATTCCCGCTCATGATCCTCACCCTCCTTCTGGTCAATGTGGGGCGTGCAGAATGGGTGGATCGAGAACTGGCTGCCTTGCCTGAAAAACCACGAGCAATTATTTCAAAGATCCTGCGGGCATTGCGTACTTCGCCGCCAGCCTCATTGGGTATTCCTTTTGATAATGAATAGCCAGGAAGCCTTAGCCATAATGCTATTTCCTGGTAAAGAATATAAGAATATTTGAGGAGAATATGAATTCGTTTGTTGGTTATCGCTGTTCGCTGTGTGGTCATGAATTTCGTCCGGATGAAGTGACCTACACCTGTCCCCATGATGGGGGCAATCTGGATGTTCTGCTGGATTATGAACATATTAAGCAGCACTATGAGATTGAAGACATCACCTCTCGCAGTGATTTCTCATTGTGGCGATATTTACCCCTGTTACCTGTCGAAGACCCAGGCGGAGAAGGTACACCTCTACGCTCAGCTGGATGGACCCCGGTTTACACTCTTCCTGGAATCCAACATACATATGGCTTGAAGAATTTCTGGCTGAAAGATGAAGGGAAGAATCCGACCGCATCCTTTAAAGACAGGGCGAGTGCGATCCTGGTAGCACGTGCCAGGCAGATTGGCGCACAGGTAATTGTTACGGCATCCACTGGCAATGCAGGTGCCGCTTTGGCGGGCATGTCTGCTGCTGTTGGACAGAAAGCAGTCATTTTTGCTCCTAAATCTGCACCTCCAGCGAAAGTCGCACAGTTATTGATCTATGGTGCACAGGTCATTCTGGTAGATGGCACATATGACAATGCATTCGACCTTACCATCCAGGCTTCGCAAGAATTTGGCTGGTACTGCCGGAACACTGGATACAACCCCTTTACTGCTGAAGGGAAGAAAACCGCTGCATTGGAAATCTGGGAACAGGTAATGCTGGGTCTTGAACCTGATGAAGCTCCACTGCATATTTTTATCTCTGTTGGTGATGGTAATATCATCTCAGGCATTCACAAAGGCTTCAAAGACCTTCAGGCGTTGGGCTGGCTGCGTGTTATGCCAAAACTGTACGGTATTCAAGCTGAAGGATCCGCAGCAGTAGCCAATGCATTCAATACAAAAACAGAAACGATCACACCCGTTTCTGCAAAAACTATTGCGGATAGCATTTCCGTTGATCTACCACGCGATGGCGTACGTGCAGTCCGGGCAGCCACACAGACAAATGGTGCCTACCTTACCGTCAAAGATGAACAGATCATTTCAGCAATTGGTGAATTAGGCAAAGTTGGCGTCTTTGCTGAACCGGCTGGAGCAACCGCTTATGCTGGTATGAAGAAAGCCCTTGAAACGGGTTTGATTTCTGGCGAAGACCGCATCCTTGTGTTGAATACTGGCAATGGGCTGAAGGATGTAAGGGCTGCACTCATGGCAGTAACTGAAGCTCCAGTCATCGAGCCGACATTAGCTGCATTGAAAAAACTCTTGAACAAATAGGAAACCTGTAAAGACCATGTTACCCACTTTTTCTATCATTGCTCCTGTCTACAATGAGAAAGACTGTCTGGATATTCTTGTGAGTCGCATCAGTGAAGTGATGGATATCACAAAAGAACCCTGGGAATTGGTCATTGTTGATGATGGAAGCCAGGATGGTTCAACAGATATCATTCGCCGCCTGGCAAAGCAGGACTGCCGGGTGAGACCGGTGATCTTTGCCAGAAATTTTGGGCATCAGGTGGCAGTCACTGCCGGCATGGATTACAGCCGGGGAAAAGCAGTGGTGATCATTGATGCAGACCTGCAAGATCCACCAGAGGTTATCCTGGAAATGATCGAACGTTGGAAAGAAGGATACCAGGTGGTGTATGCTGTTCGTACTGAAAGAGAAGGCGAGACCTGGTTCAAGCGAACGACCGCATCGGTTTTTTATCGCCTGATCGCCAGGATCACCGATGTCAAAATTCCACTGGATACGGGCGACTTCCGGTTGATGGATCGCAAGGTAGTGGATGTAATGGGCAAAATGCGGGAAAGGCATCGCTTTTTACGCGGGATGTCTTCCTGGGTTGGGTTTAAACAAACAGGTGTGCACTATAAACGTGCAGCGCGTTTCGCAGGGAAAACAAAATATCCACTAAAGAAGATGCTTGCGCTCGCACTCAATGCCATCACCAGCTTTTCATATTTTCCCTTACAGCTTGCTACCTATCTCGGGTTTATTACTGTGGGGGTCAGTATTTTAGCCATTCCAGCGGCGATCATCGTGCGGTTAATTACGCAAAACCCAATGTTAGGCCAGGCTGCCATCTTCATCGCTATTCTATTTTTAGGTGGGGTGCAATTGATCAGCCTTGGCATATTGGGAGAATATGTTGGCAGAATTTATGACGAAGTTAAGGGCAGACCGCTTTATATAATCAGCGAAAGTCCTGAAGAAGAAACTTACAATCATGATAAGGAGTAGTTGCGTATGAATAAAATAGATTTATCAGTGATAAAAGAACGACAGGAAAGGGCAGTACAACGAGCTCGTGAACGGAACATCATCATCCCTACCTATGCACAGATGAAAAATCCGGAACTGATTCCTTCAAAGATCAAACAGGAGCTGTCAGGTGTTGGATTATGGGATGTACATCCACGGAACTTGTTCCGCATCACGTGGCATAATCAGCCTGTTACAAAAGGTGGCGGATTCGGTGGAGCAAATTTTATCGAATTACCTTCGAGCTTAACTGGTACCGAGGCACGCATTTATGCTTTAGTTGGTAAATGGTTCCCCACTGGTGCTCATAAAGTAGGTGCTGCATTTGGCTGCCTGGTTCCTCGTCTTGTGACCGGCCAATTTGATCCTACCACCCAGAAAGCAGTCTGGCCATCCACAGGTAACTATTGCCGTGGTGGTGCTTATGATTCAGCTCTGTTGGGTTGCAGCTCAATTGCTATTCTTCCCGAAGGCATGAGCAAAGAACGCTTCACCTGGCTTTCAAAGATCGCCGGCGAAGTGATCGCTACACCTGGTAGTGAATCCAATGTAAAAGAAATCTTCGACAAGTGCTGGGAACTGCGGAAATCCGGTCAGGATTTGATGATCTTCAACCAGTTCGAAGAATTTGGTAACTATCAATGGCACTATGATGTCACTGGACATGCCATGGAAGAAATACTGCGAAAAGTCATGGGACCTCGTGATAATTTCCGTGGTGTAGCATTAACCACAGGTTCAGCAGGTACTATCGGCTGCGGTGATTACCTGAAACAAGTATTCCCAACCTGTAAGATCACAGCCAGTGAAGCATTGCAATGCCCCACACTGTTACAAAACGGTTTTGGCGCCCATCGCATCGAGGGAATTGGTGATAAACACGTTCCGTGGATCCATAACATTAAGAACAGCGATCTGATCACCGCCATTGATGATAACGACGTGGTTAAAATTGTGCGCTTGTTCAATGAACCAGAAGGTCAGGCTTATTTGGCAAAGAAGGGTGTGCCGCAAGAAACCATCAGCAACCTGAACTTGATGGGATTCTCTGGAATTGCCAACATGCTTTCAGCCATTAAGACAGCAAAATACTACGAAATGGGCAAAGATGATGTCATGCTTGTAGTATTGACTGACTCAATGGAACTCTATGGTACCCGTATTGATGAATATCGCAAGGATTTTGGTGCCTTTACAGCTTCTGATGCTGCTGAAGCATATTCTTCAAGCCTGATCGGTGAATCCACTGACAATATGCTTGAGTTGAGCTATACAGAACGTAAACGCGTCCATAACCTTAAATACTATACCTGGATCGAACAGCAGGGCAAGACTTACAAAGAAATCCTTGACCAGTGGTATGAGCCAAACTATTGGACTGACTTCCAGGAACAAATTCCAGAAGTTGATGAACTGATCAATGAATTCAATGCCAAAGTTGGTCTGATCAAGAACTACTAGTCAATAAGTAGACCTGATCCGCTTTCCATGTAATGAAAAGAAAAGGGCTGTTCCGATTTTTCAGGAACAGCCCTTCAGGTTAACCCAGTATCTTCACCAGGGTATAATTCTTCTTTCCTTTTCTCAAGATGATGAACTGACCTTCCAACATATCAGCAGAATTCACTGATTGGTTGGCATCATTCGCCCGATGGTTATTGAGGTAGATACCGCCTTCTTGCAGGCTACGCCGGGCTTCCCCTTTCGATTTGACCACGCTGGCGTTCACCAGAAGATCCACCAGGGGGATACCGCCTTCAAGCGCATTCTTTGGCATTTCGAAGGAAGGCACATCCGAGAAGATATCGCTGATCTCTGCCGCTGATAACCCGCTGATCTCACCACCAAAGAGTGCCTGGCTTGCTTGTTCAGCACGCGCCAGGGCGGTTTCTCCGTGAACCAGCAAAGTCATATCTTTCGCAAGCTTGCGCTGCGCTTCGCGCTCTTCTGGTTTTTCATTAACTTTCACTTCCAGATTGGCAATG
Organism: Anaerolineaceae bacterium; assembly: GCA_039680395.1. Taxonomy (GTDB): domain Bacteria; phylum Chloroflexota; class Anaerolineae; order Anaerolineales; family Anaerolineaceae; genus UBA4782. Next base: position 5,966 of record JBDKSY010000032.1, read on the forward strand.
GTAAGACTATCATTGAAAGTGAAATATCGCAGGTAATTGATCACGTCTTTATCGTCTGTGTTCATCCAGAACTGGTACAACCGGTATGGCGAGGTTTTTTCAGGGTCCAGCCAGACAGAACCAGATTCGCTTTTCCCAAATTTTGTTCCATCAGACTTTGTAATTAATGGATAAACCATTCCAAAAGCCTGTGCGCTGCGCATTCTGCGGATCAACTCGACACCGGCAGTGATGTTGCCCCATTGATCACTTCCACCAGTCTGCAGCTTGCAGCCATAATGATCATACAGATAGAGAAAATCGTAAGATTGGAGCAGCATGTACGTAAATTCGGTGAAAGAAAGGCCGTCTTCACGTTCAAGTCGCATTCGAACTGAATCTTTTGCCAGCATATAGTTGACAGTAAAATTCTTGCCGACATCTCGCATGAACTCGATCATATTGAGCTCTGTCAGCCAGTCGGCATTGTTCAGCAAACGGGCGGGGTTTGATTTACTATCAAAATCGAGGAAGTGAGCCAGTTGCTTCTTGATCGCTTCGGTGTTCGCCCGAATCAACTCTAATGACATCAAAGGACGTTCAGAATTTTTTCCGGAAGGATCACCGATCATAGTTGTACCACCACCGGCAAGCGCGATGGGATGATGGCCAAAACGTTGAAGACGTGCCAGGGCAATCAAGGGGACGATATGACCAATATGCAGACTGTCAGCCGTCACATCAAAGCCGTTGTATACCGTGACTTTCTCGTTTGCAACAAGGTCTTGCACCCCTTCGACTTTATCGTAGATCATGCCACGCCATTGCAGTTCGTTGAAAATAGATTCGCTCATATAACAATTCCTGTGAATGTCCGGAAGACCGGATAATATTCCCAAAAGTATAGCACGAATGAATGATACTTGAACATGGATTTTAAATCTATTTTGACTGTTTCATTCGTGATGGGTAGAAGTGGTAAACTTAACTTCATGGAAATACTCCCACCTCCATCCTCATTGATCCTTGTTGGAGTTATGCCACAACCTCGCGACCTTGAAATTGCCCGTGTACTGGGCTGGTATCGCATTCCAATGCGATTTGCACCAAAAGTGATCAATGTTGATTATCTGGCTTTTTATCAGACTGCAGCATTTGGCGAAGATCTTCGCTGGCAGATCCGTTTTTTTGCACCAGTGAAGGGAAATGAATTAACCACCAGAGAAGAGTTATTCCGCGATCAACCAGATCACCCACGTGCAAAGGAAGAATATTATAAGATACAGTTGGGTCCAATTCAAAAGTTGGCACATCCCATTGTTGCTGATAAATGGAAACGGATCACCTTCTTATACACAACAGGAGAATTGTTTGCACGCGCAAGAACGGGGAATGACCTGGTAGTACGTTCTGAAGAAAGGCAGATTCTCTGGCGTTCTTTGCGTGAGCGTGCTGCGATCAGTGGGCAATATCAAACACAGGAAATTTCTAATTTTGAAGTAGACCCTGCTTTTTTAGCCATGTTGGGCGATCTTTCACATCTGGCTGAAGGTGCTGGAGATTACCTGGAGGAACTATGAGCATCATTATTCATTCGGGCATGATCATTACCGCTTCAGAAAATTTCGAAGCAGATATATTGGTAGAAGGCGAAAAAATCAAGGCGATCGGGCAACAACTACCTGTGCCAGAAGGTTGCCAGGTGATAGATGCAAAAGGGAAACTGGTGATGCCTGGTGGCGTGGATGTTCATGTGCACCTGGACCTTCCTATGTTCAATACGGTTTCATCTGATGATCATTATACCGGTACAAAAGCTGCTGCCTTTGGAGCTACCACAACGGTAATTGATTTTGTTTCACAGGATGTTTCCCCCCTACTTTCAAATGTGGAAAAATGGCGAGTACATGCTGACCCGAAAGTCGCGGTGGATTACGGCTTCCACATGAACATCACCCATTTTGATGACCAGGTGGCGGCAGAAATCCCACACCTTGTAGAGCAAGGGATTACCAGCGTTAAAGTTTTCACCGCGTACAACAACCGTTTGCGACTTGATGATGGGAATATCTTTAAGGTGATGCGGATTGCCAGAGATGCAGGGATCTTGACCATGCTGCATGCTGAAAATGGCGATGTGATTGATATTTTAGTAGCAGAAGCGCTTAAAGCAGGGCATACAGAGCCTATCTGGCATGCACGCACAAGACCAGCCTGGGGAGCTGTGGAATCAGTTCTGCGGGCTGCTGCCCTTTCGGCACAGGCGCAAGCACCGCTCTATATCGTGCACGTGAATGTAGGCGGAGAGGTGGACCAGATCGCTTATGCCAGAAGGAAGGGACTACGGGTGATGGGAGAGACCTGCCCGCAATATCTATTCTTTACCGAAGAAGATCTGCAGCGAGCAGATGGTTCGAAGTGGATCTGTTCGCCACCCATGCGTACTCATGCGGATAATGTGAGAATTTGGGATGGGGTAATGGATGAAACTTTACAGGTGTTCTCCACTGATCATTGCCCGTTCTTTTTTGAGGGTAATAAACCAATAATGTATGAAGGAAAACCTGTAATGATTGCCGGGAAAGAACTGGGGAAAAATGATTTCACCAAGATCCCTAACGGTCTGCCTGGAGTCGGTGATCGCATGCCTGTTCTCTGGACTTACGGCGTGGGTACTGGAAAGATCACTGCGAATCAGTTTGTGGCAATGTGCTGTACGAATCCTGCAAAGATCTTTGGTATGTACCCCCAAAAAGGAACGCTACTGCCTGGTTCGGATGCCGATATTGCGATATGGGATCCTGGGAAAGTAGTGAAGTACGGTAAAGAAAAATCAAAGCATAGAACTGATTATAATTTATATGAAGGATGGAACCTTGAAGGATACCCTGAAAAGGTCTTCTTGCGAGGAAAGTTGATCGTTGATGGGGATACCTGGTCAGGTAAAGCGGGAAGTGGAAGATTCATTCACCGCAAACCGTTTGGGATGATTCTCTGATATGTTGGTGCTGCTACCTGTCGCCATTTTGATACTGACTGGTCTGGCTGTTGTGGGTATGCAGCGAGCGAAAATCAAAATTGGTTATATCTGGTTGGCTTCTCTGGCAGGGAGTGTTGCTGCATGGATAATGCTGCTGGTAGTCAATTGGGATACTGTATCACCATTTACAACTGCATTTGGAAATCTGCCAGGAAGCACAGCATATCCCATTGTATTTGATCTTGATCGCTTCTCATGGCCGTATGCATTCAGCCTTACTGGTTTACTGGTAACCGTTCTCTTGACTGCAGCAATTCGGTTTCAGAAACAATCCAATCCTGCTGCCTGGGCGTTTGCATTACTCATCACGGCAGCGGGCCTGCTGGCTGTATTGGCAACGACCCCATTAGCGATCATCTTAACCTGGACAGCAGTAGATTTAGCGGAAGTAGCAGTTCTGGTCCTTTCGGAACGCGATAAATCATTAAACCAGCGCACCATTCTTGCATTTATTGCACGGATCGGTGGGATCATTCTTGTTTTATGGGCGATCATTTCAACACGAGTATCAGGTTCGGTACTGGAGATCACTAATGCAGCTCCACCTCAAAGTATGATCTTATTACTGGCATGCAGCTTACGGTTGGGTGTGATCCCCTTACATCTGCCTTTTACCAGCGAATTGATGACGCGTAGAGGATTGGGTACAATTTTACGCTTAGTACCTCCTGCTGCCAGTCTGGTCATTCTTGGCAGGCTGCCAGCTGCAGTTATATCGCCATCCTACGCTGTTCCCGTGCTTTTGTTGTGCACCATTGCTGCAGGGTATGGGGCGATGATGTGGCTTTCTTCAAAAGACGACCTGGAAGGAAGACCATTTTGGATGATCGCTCTTTCCGGGTTGGCGATCGCAGCCAGTGTACGGGGTCAACCAGAATCTGTGCCAGCCTGGGGTGTGGCTATGATCATTGTAGGGGGAGTGGTATTTCTCTTCAGTGAAAGCCGAAAATCCTTTTTACCTATTCCCATAGCCGCTTTGCTTGGATTATCAGGGCTACCTTTTACGCCTTTAGCCAGCGGGTTGCCTGGCATCAGTGTGTATCCATTCAATCTGCCTGATATCTTCTTCATTATGGTTTTTGGCATCTTGCTTGCCGGCACCTACCGCCAATTGATGGCGAAGCGGCAAAGCGGAGAAGTTCTTGAGAGATGGATGCTTGCAGTCTATATATTTGGCTTGGTATTCTTGCTCCTCTGTCATTGGATCATCGGGCTATTTGGAATGCCCACAGGTTTACAGGCTGGCATCTGGTGGGTGGCGTTAGGAGCTGATCTCATTGCTGTTATCGTGGTTTTTGCCATTCAATGGTGGGAAAAATCCAAACTGGGCGTATTCCTGCAGAATGATCCTCACCTAAAAACTGGCAGGAAAGTGTGGAATATTTTCGTTGCTGTATTCAATTTTGATTGGTTGTATATTGCTCTTGGCTGGATTTTAGGAATCCTACAGCGCCTGGTTCTATTTATCACCAGGCTATTGGAAGGCGAAGGCGGAGTGCTCTGGACTCTCTTATTGATCATCCTCCTGGCAACCTATGTGATGAGTGGAGGATCAAAATAATGTTGAGCCAGTTTTCACTTGTCTTCATTTTTCTTTCTATGGCTTCAGTTCTGGCTGTATTGATCCTTCCCAGATTCCGCTGGGTGATCTATGCTCTTGCCATACAGTATCTGGCGGCGTTCTTTTTAAGCACACAGACACTTTCCCTTGGATTAGCATTGATAAAATTGCTAATAGGATGGATGATCACGGCGTTGTTCGCTTCCATTTCCACCACAATTGAAAAGAAATGGAATTCAGAGAGTGTCCTTTCCGGGATCATCCTCAGAGTTACTGTTATGATAGGGTTATGGATTGTGCTGTATATAGCAGCACCAGCAATGAAATCATGGTTACCTGTACCTTTATATCTACTGATGGGTGGGTTATTCCTGCTGTCAGGTGGCATCATCCAATTTGGATTATCCAATCAGGTAATGAGGGTTTGCATCGGGCTATTGACTTTTATGAGTGGGTTTGAAGTGATCTATGCTTCACTCGAACCATCTGTGATGGTTTCAGGATTGCTGGCTCTGGTAAATATTGGGATTGGTCTGGTAGGTATTCTTTTAACCATGCGCATGGGGCCTGATAGTGAGGTGGTGGAATGAGTGCACCGCTGATCTGGATAGGATTACCCATTCTGAGTGGGTTCATTCTCTGGTTCTTTCGTGGGTTTCAACGAAAGATGGTGGTAGCAGGCTTCCTCCTGTGTGCTTTGTTTGCACTCCTTGCATTGTTACTTCCTTTAGAAAATGTTCTTCAGATTGGTGGTGGGGTAAGGATCGAAAGTACCATGAGTATTCTGGGGCGTACGTTCGTACTTTCAGAAACTGAGAAACCGATTTTAGTTCTATTGTATGGTTTTGGCACCTTGTGGTTGTTTGGGCTATTGATTGTACCTAAAGCATTTCAAATGGCGCCATACATACTGGAAATTCTAGGATTATTAACTGCTTCTCTGGCAGTACGTCCCTTCTTATATGCTGCATTGATCATCGAAGCTGCCATGCTCATCTCCATCCCAATGTTTGTCACTACAAGAATGAAATCTACCAGAGGGTTGATGCGCTTTCTCATCTTCCTCACGATGGCTATTCCCTTTATGTTGCTGGCGGGTTGGGCAGCCAATATTGCTGAAGCAAACCCCGCGAGCAGCATCTTCCTTAACCGTGCTGCTATTTTTTTGGCGTTAGGTTTTTCATTTCTTTTGGGAGTTTTCCCACTTTTTACCTGGATGCCCATGGTATCTGAAGAATCGAATCCTTATGTTTCTGGATTTATTCTTACCGTTCTCTCTGTGGTGGTGCTTTTTTTGGGAGTTCAATTCCTTGACACCTATGGCTGGCTCCGCACTTTATTCCTGCTTCCGCCAGTGTTTCGCCTGGTAGGGGGATTGATGGTAGCGATAGGGGGAGCATTGGCAGGTTTTGATCGCAGGATTGCCCGTTTGCCAGCATATATCACTGTAATGCAAAATGGATTGGCGATCATCGCCATTAGCTTGAAGGGAGCGGCCCCATTAACCTTATTTGCAGGGTTATTCATTCCCCGGCTGGTGATAACCATCTATTTGTGTATGGCATTGGCGATCCTTTCAGATCGTTCACAGATAGAAAAAGGATCCTTTTTTAGCCATCCTTTTACATCAGGAGCAATTCTGATCAGCATATTCTCTTTTGCAGGTATTCCGCTACTGGCTGGTTTCCCTCCTTTCCTTATTCTATTGGAAAGATTGGGCGAGCAATCCGCATTTACGTTTCCTTTGATCGCAATAGGGTATTTGGGTTTGCTCGCTGCAGGTATTCGCCACTTCATCAGTATGATCCAAAAAACTGAACTTCAAGAGAATCATCGCGAAACTAATTTTACTCGAGCAAAATTCATCATAAGTGGTTTAGTTTGTTTCCTGATGGGGTTATTACCGGGTAAAATCATAACCATAGCCGAAACGTTGATAAAAGCATTTCATAACTGGCAATGAAATATGAGGAAATTATGGACCTTGAACAATTAACCAAGCGACTGGAATGGCTGGATGAAGAACGCAGAAAAGACAAGAATACAATATCAGCACTTGAAGAACGACTTGCCTCTGTAGAGAAAAATATCACTCATCAATTGCAACAAACAAACGAAATCTCTGGTGATGTTGCACGCATGTTTGCCCTGGAAAGCCGTATCACTGATCTCGAGGGAGAATTAGCGAAAGTAAGGGTAGACCTGGGGCGCTCAATTGAAGCAATTGAGAAACAGCGGAGTGAACATGATCGGGATGTCCAGAAGATCCGTCAAGGCGATGTAGAAAGACTTTATAAGGTAGAACAAGAGAATCACCTGTTCTCTGGAAAACTGGAAGAGATCAAAAAAGCACTTGATCTTCGAAAAGATGAAGAAATTCGATTGAACCGATCCATCGAAGATCTTCGTAAAGTAGTTGAACTAAGTGCTAATAGCAACGATGATGTGAAACGATCTTTTAAGATATTGGAAGATAGCCGGCGTACGGATGCCAAGCGATTGACTGATCTGACAGGCGAAGTAGCAGCTTTCCGGAAGCGGGTGGAAGAGCAACGCGGTAAACAGGATGTTTTTTCTGAAACTTTGAGAAAAATTGACCTGAAGACTACGGAATTACAAAACACCGATTCTGAACGCCGGCAGGCACAGCTAGCATTCATTGAAAAGCAGAACATGAGTGCGGTAGAACGTGATCGTGTCTGGAGAGACTGGCAGTTGCGTTTTGATGAAATTGATAAAAAATCAGGTGTATTGGATACTCAGATCCAATCCCTTGAGAATACCATCCGGGCAGTAAAACGATCGCAGGATATGCTGGATGATGTGACACAGCGCTTCGAGCGACGGATCAATGAGATCACTGAAATGCAACGATTGAATGAAGACCGCTTCCGTAATGAATGGAATGGGTTTAAAGCAGATGACCAGAAACGCTGGGCGAATTTTAGCCTGACGCAAGAAGAATTGCAGCGTGAGACTGTGCGAACAGTACAAAAACTCAATGAGCGTATGGTTGCCCTGGAAGATAGTTACCAGGACTTGCAGTATTCGCTGCAACAATCCATTGACCAGAATAAGAAACGATTGCAATCCATGTTGGCCATGATCAATAACTGGTCTGGAACCGGAGAAGGCGATTAGGGGGATGTCTTGCGCGTAGTTGGAACTGCCGGGCATGTAGATCATGGAAAATCAACCCTCGTTAAAGCATTAACAGGCATTAATCCAGACCGTCTGCGCGAAGAGCAGGAGCGGGAGATGACCATCGAGCTGGGCTTCGCCTGGATGGTTCTGCCTGGTGATATCGAGGTGGGCATTGTTGATGTACCGGGTCATCGCGATTTTATTGACAACATGCTTGCAGGTGTGGGGGGGATTGATGCTGTGGTATTCGTTATTGCTGCAGATGAAGGGGTAATGCCTCAAACGCGCGAACACCTTGCGATCATTAACCTCCTGCAGATACCTGAAGGTGTAATTGCCTTAACCAAATGTGACATGGTGGATGACCCAGCCTGGTTGGATCTGGTGGAAGAGGATATCCAGAAGGTCACGCAAGGAACAGTTTTAGAAAACGCAGCCATCATGCGCGTGTCTGCCAAAACAGGTAAAGGTCTGGAAGAACTTCGGCTTGAGCTTGCCCGTTTATTGCAAGAAATACCTGAAAGACCCGATCTTCACCGACCGCGCCTTTCAATTGATCGCATTTTTTCACTGATGGGTTTTGGCACAGTGGTCACCGGTACTCTGCTCGATGGAAAGCTGCGCATAGGCGACGAAATGGTGATTTTGCCACAGGGGATAAAGGCCCGCGTGAGAGGGCTACAAACCCATAAGCGCAAGGTAGAAAGTATTTTGCCTGGCAGCCGGGCTGCAGTTAATGTGACAGGGGTGGATGTGGAACAGATCAAACGGGGGGATATTCTGGCTGCTCCTGATAAGTACATGGTCACCAGCCGGATGGATGCTCAGGTAAATGTTCTTGTAGATGCTTCTTCAGCATTGAAACATGATCAAGAAATGAAGTTCTATATTGGAGCAAAAGAAGCACTGACACGCATCAGAGTGCTGGGAAAAGATGAAATTCGGCCAGCAGAAACAGGTTGGGTGCAACTGGAATTCAAAGAACCGGTGGTGGCAGTGCGAGGTGACCGGTTCATCATAAGACGTCCTTCACCAGGAGAGACTGTAGGTGGAGGATTCATCCTCGACCCTCACCCAAAACAGCGACATAAAAGGTTTCAGCAAGAAGTGCTGGATACACTGGCCATCCAGGCGCAGGGCAATCCTGAAGACCTGCTGCATCAAACTGCTTTGAAAGTCGGGATCACTGATGTTGGAAAATTATTTGCCGGTGCGAAACTGGGTGAGGAAACCGCCAGGCCAGCGCTGACCAGATTGGTCGAAGATCAAAGGGTGATCATTCTGTCGGATGCAGAAAAACCTGCGGAGCGCATTTTGGCTGCCAATGAAGTTGTTCAATCCCTTCTAAAGCAGGTGCAGCGCGAACTCCAACAGTATCATCAGTCCTATTCTTTACGCCATGGAATGCCCCGTGAAGCTTTGAAAAGCCGGTTGAAACTGGGGCAGAGGGAATTTACTGCCCTCATCACCTGGATGGTGCATGCCGGGATACTCAAAGGGGAAACCACCTGGCTGGCTCTACCTGAATTTACAATTGTGTTAAGCCGGGTACAAAAGCAATCGCTTTCCCAATTATTGGATCGGTTCGCTTCCGCTCCGTTTAATCCACCAGGGGTAAAAGAATGCCTTGAGCAGGTGGGTGGAGAAATGATGAGTTTTCTGCAGGAAGATGGCATCCTGATGAAGGTTTCAGATGATGTGGTTTTTCGTGTTGCTGATTACAGGGCGATGCAGGATTGGGTGGCAAATGCCATTGAGACGGAAGGTTCACTTACGGTTGCCAGTTTCCGTGATCATTTTCAGACCAGCCGGAAGTATGCATTGGCAATGCTTGAGCATCTGGATACCATTGGGTTTACCCAGCGTGACGGTGATGTACGGCGCTTAAGAGGGAAATAAAGTTAATTGCAGGGGTTTAGCGTCGAGATTGCTGACTGGGATTGGAAATTCGTTATCATTTCACGATTTTAAACCTCAAGAGATCCCTTCGCTACCCGCGGGATGACAATCCAAATTAAGTTGATTGGTTAAAAAAAGATGAAGTAATTTTTAAGTAATATTTTTTTTTATTACATTCATTACTTGTCTCATAACGCTGAATATATGATAATGCCAATTGTGATTTGACTATGTCAATCATTGGAGTGTTCATAAAGCATGGAACAAACGACGCCTTCGAAAAATCGCAAAGTTATTGCTTCGGTCCAAAATGCATTGAACATTTTGAACCTTTTTGGAGAAGAACGCTCTGAGCTTGGTAATGCAGAAATTGCCAAGATTCTCAACATGGACCCCGGAACTGTCGCGGGTCTTGTTTATACCCTGAAAATCAATAAATATTTGGATCAGAATCCGACCAACCATAAATATCGCCTGGGATTGAAAATTGCAGAACGTGCCCTGTTACTACTTAACCAGATGGATCTGAGAAAAATTGCAGCTCCCTATTTGGAAGAGCTCAGGGAATGCTATGGTGAAAGCATCAACCTGGGAGTATTGGACAATCAGGAAGTTGTTTACATTGAAAGGTTGTTCGGGTTTCATGCACTTGGAATTCGTTCAGAATTGGGAAAACGTGCCCCAATTCATTCGACTGCTTTAGGTAAAGCAATTGCTGCATTTCTGCCAGAAATAGATCTCAACACTCTATTAAAAGATTACAAATTTTGGCCTGTGACAAGTCATAGCATCACAGATCGCCACAGGTTTGACGAAGAATTGATCACAGTACGCAATTGTGGATATGCCGTTGATAATCAAGAAAATGAATTGGGCGGAAGGTGTATAGGCGCTCCTATTTTTAATCATCAGGGAAGCCCTATTGCTGCAGTCAGCATGTCCATTCCAATTCAACGTTTTCCTGATGAAAAAATACCTGAATATGGTCAACAGGTAATTAGCACTGCAGCAAAAATTTCTCGTGACCATGGCTATATAAAATGAGGAGTTTGGTTAATCTGAGGATTCGGAACACGTTATTTATCGAACTGGTTTACGACACGAAAAAATAAAATAAAACCTGGTATGGTGATCGCAATTTCCAATTGGT
>JBDKSY010000033.1:0-3794 GCA_039680395.1 Anaerolineaceae bacterium
ATCGAGGGAATGCAACCCGAAGTAGAGCAGGCGGTTCACACTGCCATAGAGACACTGTGTTCCCTGGGTGCTGAAGTGATCGAAATCACCCTGCCACACACCGAGTATGCCCTGCCAGTCTACTACCTGATCGCACCGGCTGAAGCCTCTGCCAATCTGGCGCGCTATGATGGGGTTCGCTTTGGATTACGCGTAGATGATCCGAATATGATCGCCCTGTCACGGAAAAGCCGGGGGGTGGGTTTTGGCGCAGAGGTCAAGCGCCGCATTATGTTGGGTACATATGCCCTTTCAGCCGGATATTCCGATGCATATTATGCGCAGGCGCAGAAAGTGCGCACACTCATCAAGCAGGATTTCGATGAAGCATTCAAGAAGGTGGACGTCATTGCCGCACCGGTAACCCCCACCACCGCATTCAAGATCGGCGAACATACCGAAGACCCGCTGGCGATGTACCTGGAAGATGTATTCACTCTGCCCGCTAACCTGGCGGGCGTACCCGGGCTGGCTTTTCCGGTTGGATTTGATAAGAATAACCTCCCAATTGGGATGCAATTAATGGGGGCACATTTTCAAGAACTCACCCTGCTGCAGACTGCCCATGCCTATCAGTTGGTGACGGATTGGCATAAATAAACTCGATTCAAATAATTTTTTATTTCCAAAGAACGATTTATCATTTTCTACCTATTTACATCAGGAAATTTATTTTATCCTTTGTGCCCTTTGCCAACCTGGTGGTTAAAAATACTGATTTGCAATGACGAACGTAAACAATATCAAATGCAAATAGTTTTGGTTGTGATATACTTTAAAATCAAAGAATACTATTATCACATTAATCGGCTTTAATTGCGCCAGGAGAAGGTACCCACTGTGAAAGTTTCCGTTTCTCAACAACAACTTGCTCATGGTCTCAGTTTAGTTTCACGGGCTGTGGCACCACGCAGCACATTGCCAGTATTGGCAAATATACTGCTTGCTACCGACGAAGGGCGTGTTCGCCTTTCAGCAACCAACCTGGAACTGGGGATATCCTGTTGGATTGGCGCACAGATAGCAGAAGAAGGCGCCATCACCGTACCCGCCCGCACACTGAGCGACCTGGTCAATACCCTTCCAAGCGATATGGTTCAATTGGAATTGAACCCCAAGAACCAGGTACTTAATGTGCGTTGTGGAGCATCCGTCACGGATATTAAAGGTATTGATGCACAGGAATATCCACCCATGCCGGTTCCTGACCTGAATGATGGGATAGAGCTGAACATCAATGACTTCAAAGAAATGATCCAGCAGGTGGTCTTTGCCGTCTCCACCGATGAATCACGGCCGGTGCTGCAGGGTGTGCAAATGAACATCACGGGAACAACCATCACCCTGGCTGCCACCGATGGGTATCGTGTTTCGGTGCGAACCGCGGCATTAGAACAACCAGCCTCACACCCCCTTTCTGTGATCATCCCCGCCAGAGCCTTGAGTGAACTGGCACGTATTGCAACCGATGGTGAACAGAAAGTATCTATGATCACCCCACCCGGGCGTGGGCAGGTGCTTTTCCATCTGCATGATGCTGAACTGGTTTCCTCACTCATCGAAGGGAATTTCCCGCCGTACGATAAGATCGTTCCTACATCTTTTAAAACAGTCACAACCATCTCCACCTCAGAGTTTCTGAAAGCCTGCCGCCAGGCAGAGATCATTGCCCGCGATGGGAATAATATTATTCGTATGCATCTCCAACCAGGTGATGAGGCACCCGGTGTAGTGGAAATATCGGCACAATCTGAAGAGACTGGCTTCAGCGAAATAAAGCTGGATGCGAACATCGAAGGACCCGGATTGTTGATCGCATTTAACGTTAAATTCTTGCGTGAAGTACTTGAAGTCATCAAAACACCCAATATTCATCTAAAGACCAATGCCAACAATACACCAGGCATGATATTACCTGCAGGAGATGACAGCTTTACGCATGTTATTATGCCAATGCATCTTGGCTAAAAAAAAACCATGCCCGGCGAGATCAGTTTTCTTCCCAGTTCGAACGAACGGTATCTTTCTATTACCCTGGCATTGGCACAATATCCCATACTTAGCAGCCGCATCCGTGAAAAGATGCGGCAGTTTTTATTTGATAATGGCATCCTCCAGCACCAGGTTTTTGAATCACAGGTACGCGAGGCAGCCATCCGTTCACAGCAGCGTGAAGGGATGGAACAGCCTTATGAAGAAGAGCCTGCAGAAATGTGGGAGCTCCGCGTCCAACGTATACGCGACCAGTTGACCGACCTGCGGTTCAGCCACTTCTTCACTTTCGAGACGTTCGAAAAGATCGTCAATGAGGTGATGAGCGAACGCGGTGTGCAGATCGAAGATCTGATGCTTTCGATGAACCCCGAGATGGCACCCCTCGAAATGGTTTTCGAGCAGGCTATGTCCATCGAGCGCATGGAAAACACTGAACGGCAACACTATTCTCACCGCCTTCAAGAATTGAAGGTTGTACTCATCCGTGCACTCATCAGCGATCAGTTGCGCTACATCAACATCGCCAAAGAATGGTTTACCATCCATGATCTAACCGATATCCGCCGCAGAAGGATCGGCGCAGGACGCATCGGCGGGAAATCTGCCGGCATGCTGCTTGCCACCCGCATCCTCAAAGATTCGCTGGATCTGCCAAAAGATGTATCGCTTGATACGCCTGATTCGTACTACATTGGCTCGCAAGAACTGTACACCTTCATGTCCATTAACAACCTGGTGCATTGGAATGACCAGAAATACAAGACTGAAGAGGAGATGCGGGCTGATTACCCCAAAATTGTCGAAGAATTTCTTGCAGGTGATTTTCCACCGGATATCACTGCCCGCCTGGAAGGAGTGATGGCTGGGGTAGGGAATCACCCCATTATTGTGCGCTCTTCCAGCCTGCTGGAAGACAATTTCGGAACTTCTTTTGCAGGGAAATATGAAAGTATATTTTTACCCAACCAGGCTTCCAACGCTGATAATATCCGCGCTCTTACCAGGGCAATAGCAGAAATCTATGCTTCTACCCTCAACCCAAATGCACTGCTTTACCGGCGCAGCAAAGGGCTGCTGGATTATGACGAACGAATGGCGATCCTCATTCAGGTGGTTCAAGGTGAATCCTATGGAAGATACTATTTACCCCACGCGGCTGGTGTGGCATTCAGCCACAACCTCTTCCGCTGGTCGCCACAACTTCGAGCAGAGGATGGATTTGTTCGTATGGTATGGGGACTGGGTACAAGGGCGGTTGACCGGGTAGGCAATGATTACCCGCGGCTGGTGGCGCTCAGCCATCCGCTGCTGCGCCCCTCCACAAAACCTTCTGTCATTCAACATTATTCTCAGCAATTTGTTGACCTGATTGATCTTGAAGATAACCTTTTCAAAACGCTGCCTGTTCAGGAAGTTGCCAAATCAGATTACCAGCCATTAAGATATCTTTTTCAGTTTTACGAAGAAGGATATTTTTCAGCATTACATTCCAATCTACTTCCTGCTGACGCAAAGAATCTTGTGCTGACGTATGATGAATTCTTGCATCGCACGTCTTTTGCAGAGAAAATGCGGCTGATCTTGCAAACTTTGGAAAATGTATATCACTCTCCGGTTGACCTGGAATTTACTGCACATCTTGCAAACCCGGAAACCAGCAAACCAAAGCTAAAGATAACCATTTTGCAATGCCGCCCGCAAAGCCAGTTGGTCACCACCGAGCAGGTACCCATTCCTGCCGGATTGCCTGAAGACAGGGT
>JBDKSY010000034.1:0-3662 GCA_039680395.1 Anaerolineaceae bacterium
AAAAAATATCATATTTCGAAAATTAAATCATAGAAGGATGGTAGCAAGCGAATGGATAATGAGAAATTACTTGTACTCTACTATCGTATGGTCATTGTGCGTAAGCTTGAAGAGGCATTACCAAAGCAACATGCACAGGGCAAAATTAAAGGACCAATTCACACTTGTGATGGGCAAGAAGCTGTCGGAATTGGCGTCTGCTCTGTTCTTAAAAAAGGCGACACAGTAACCAGTACGCATCGTGGACATACCCATTACATTGGTATGGGCATTGATTTGAACATTCTCCTGGCTGAAATTATGGGTAAGGCGAATGGACTTGGGAAAGGCCAGGGAGGACACATGCTCATCGCTGATCGTGAGCATGGTATTTTAGGAGGTAATGGTATTGTTGGGGGAGGGATACCGATAGCAACTGGACAAGCGCTGGCACATAAGAATTTAAAGACCGGCGGTGTCTGTGTAAGCTTTTTTGGTGATGGCGCCAGCAATGAAGGTGCATTCCATGAATGTTTGAACATAGCATCACTCTGGAAATTACCGGTAGTCTATGTGTGTGAGAACAATCAATATGGATTGACAACAGCCATCCGACGACATATGGCGCATCTGAATATTGCAGATCGAGCCTTGGGCTATGGAATTCCAGGTGTTGAAGTTGATGGTAACGATATTCTAGCCGTGATCGAAGTTGCAGAACAGGCTGTTGATAGGGCACGATCTGGCGAAGGACCAACGCTTGTTGTGGCTCAGACTTATCGGCGAAAGGGTTTTTCAACGACCGATATTGGTGGTTATCAGCCTCCAGAGGAAGTAAAGGATTGGCCGGATCCTCTTCTTGTTACAAGCAACCAACTATTAGCTGCTGGCGTAAAGGCTGAGGAAATCGAAAAAATTAATATTAAAGCAGAACAAGCTGTGGAAGCAGCAGTGAAATTTGGATTGGAAAGCCCTTATCCTGACCCAATTGTAATTACCGAATGGGTTAATAATTTTGAGGTGGCAAAGTGAGAGAGATCAGATATCGAGAAGCCCTGACAGAAGCATTGCACGAAGAAATGCTTCGCGATGAAAAAATAATCATTTTAGGTGAAGATGTAGGTGTTTATGGGGGTATTTTCAAGGTTACCAATGGCTTTTTAGATGAATTTGGTCCTGCACGTGTGATGGATACTCCCATTGCAGAAAATGCGATCATGGGTTTATCTGCTGGGGCAGCAATGCTGGGACAGAGGCCTGTTCTTGAAATCATGTATATGGATTTCTTCACTTTAGCATTGGATCAATTGGTAAATGGAGCCGCTGCACTTCCGTTCGTTTATGGTGGACAGGTTGAAATGCCATTAGTTATTCGCACGCAAGGTGGGGCAGGTTCATGTGCTGGAGCTCAGCATTCAAAAAGCCTTGAAGCATGGATTGCTCATATCCCTGGAGTGAGAGTTGCCATGCCATCAACACCTTTTGACGCGAAGGGTTTACTGAAATCAGCAATTCAAGATAAGAAATTAACCGTTGTAATTGAACATAAGCAACTATACAACACGCGAGGTCCTGTACCTGAAGAAGAGTACACCATTCCTTTTGGAAAGGCAGATGTCAAGAGAAGAGGAACCGATATTACTGTGATCGCTACTTCGCGAATGGTATTGGAAGCGTTATCTGCTGCTGAAATGTTGAGCAAAGATGGCATTGATATTGAGGTTGTAGATCCTAGATCATTACGTCCGTTGGATAAGAAGACAATACTTGAATCTGTTGCCCATACACACCGAGCAATGGTTGTGCATGAAGCCTGGCGTACTGGTGGATTCGGAGCAGAAATTGCTGCCATGATTTCTGAAGAAGGATTTGATTATCTTGATGGACCTGTAACCCGGCTTGCTGGTACAGATATTCCGATCCCCTATAGCCCAGCATTGGAACCGCATGTGATTCCCAACGCAGAAACGATTGCTGCTCAAATTCGTAAAGTATTGAAATAGAAAGGCATTCAATGAAAGTACCTATTGATCTTGCTTTAGCTGCTGGTGAATATATGGATTCTGCTACAGTGATGGAATGGTTGAAGAAACCTGGAGAAAAAATCACTGAAGGTGAGACAATTGTTTTGGTTGAAACCGCAAAAGCTACTTCAGAAGTTGTGGCACCAGTATCTGGCATTTTAGTGGGAATTGAATTTACAGTTAATCAAGAAGTAAAGCTTGGAAAAGTACTGGGTTGGATAGAGACTGACGAAAGCCTGGCAATGGCGTCTTTTACCCTGGGTAATAAAGAAAAAGCGGATGCTGTACTTCCTGAAGCTGAGATCACTCTTAAAAAAGAGCCAGAAATTAATAATAGTGTTGCTGTCTATGGTGAAACGAAAAGAGTAAATATCAGTCCTGTTGCCCGAAAGATGGCTGAAGAGTTGGGAGTTGATATCACCAAGTTGATAGGCAGTGGCCCAGGCGGAAGAATCATCGAGCGAGATATTACAGCGGCTGGGAAAGCACCAGTGGCACCGATCGTTGAAAAATCAAACACACTGACTAAATACACTGTAATTCCAGCAACGGGTTACCGAAGAGCTACCGCGCAACATATGGTTCTAAGTGCAAGTATTCCACAATTTCAGTTAACAACACAAATAAATATGGCACCTGTATTAGCAGAACGCCAAAAATGGGCAAAAGAAGAGCGCCCAACTATTACGGCTATATTTACAAAAGCTACCGGAAAAGCCATTGAAAAATTTCCTCGCTTCAATAGCCTTTTTATTGATAACGAAGTTCGTCAATATAGCGTGATCAATATTGGTGTTGCTGTTGCTACACAACATGGATTGGCTGTTCCAGTGGTTAAAGCTGTATCTACATTATCAGTACAAGAAATTAATCGTGACCTGGTTGAATTACGAAAACGTGCAGAAAATCAACGATTAACACAAGATGATGTTTCTGATGGTGCGTTTACCATTTCGAATTTAGGTCAAAAAGGTATTGTGCAATTCTCAGCTTTAGTAAATCCACCTCAGGTTGCAATTCTTGCATTTGGCACTTCACATAATGCCTGGCTGGCAGGAAGTGCATCATTACAGGTATCTCAGTGTTGCCTTGCAACCATAAGCTGCGATCATCGCGCACTTGATGGAGCAGATGGCGCTGAATTTTTATATGAATTCAAAGAAATTATGGAGAACCCTGAATCCTGGTTATGATGAAAGGAGGTTGCGACAACATAGATTTTCTTCAGTAGAAGTTTTCTAATTTAGAACTAGAAACGTTGAGAGGAGATTAATTGGATGAAAAAAGACAGAATTGCCTATAAAATTGTCTACTGTATTTTGTTGACAATAATCGTCCTAGGTCTTGTCAGTTGTGCTCCAAAAGCCACCACTGAAGAAACTGCATCAGTTGCAACGGAAGAATCAGGAGTTGTAGCAACTGAAGCTCCGAAAACTATTAAACTTGGCTTTATCGCACCAATGACAGGAAATGGAGCGTTTTGGGGAATTCGTGGTCAGCAAGCGGTTCAAATTGCTGTTGACGAAATAAATGCTCAGGGTGGAATTAATGGTGCGATGGTTGAAGTTGATTATCAAGACGATCGAACCGATAAAACCGAAGTTGCCACCATTATGAAGCGATTCGTTGAAGATCCAGAGATCATTGCTGTGATTGGGT
>JBDKSY010000035.1:0-13719 GCA_039680395.1 Anaerolineaceae bacterium
ACCATCAGCAATAAACCACCTGTAAGCCAGATGTATTTGTATCTTCGCAACCAGGTTAGAAAAACAGGAAAACGCAAGCCCAGCCCCATGATTACGAAAGCCAGGATCAACCATAAAGTCTGCCGAAAACCAAAACTTGTTTGTATGGGAAATTGTCCATCCAGCCGCCAGATGGTCATCAACCCCAAACCACAGAGAATGGCGATGATGGGCAGCAGGTAGGGGTCGCGCTCGGGGATAAATTTTCTAACCAGACGGTGGAGAACTGCGAACCCTGCCAGCCATACAATGAACCCTATCCAGTGTGTCCAGCGATAATCTGTCTGCCAGGTATGATATCGGACTGCAGGCGAGAGTGTGAGAATGATCGCGTACAGGAATAGAAAAGCAGCACCCAAATTCATCAAGTGACTTTGGGTGATATCTTTTCTGGCAGGGGAGGAAGGAAAAATGAGGTTCACTTGGAAAGGTATTTATCAACCAGTAGATGATATTTTTCGCGTGTTGCCTGTGAAATGACAGCAGGATTGGTAATGACCGCATTTGCAAGAGCATCCTGACAATCACAGTGGGTATTCGTATCCAAAATCGTTACTAGATTCTCGATAGCCTGCTGTGCTGCTGCGGTATTTTGTTGTAGTGTTCGAACCACCATTTCTACGCTGACCGGCTCTTCTGAAATGTGCCAGACATCATAATCGGTGACATGAGCCATGGTACAGTAGCACATTTCAGCTTCGCGAGCTAAAAATGCTTCAGGTGAGGCAGTCATGCCAATGATAGACATTCCCCAACTGCGGTACAGATTTGATTCTGCACGGGTGGAGAAGCGTGGTCCCTCAATGGTGATCAATGTACCACCTTGATGTGCTTTTACTGTACCGGTATCATTTACTGCCTGATAGACAAGATTGGAGAGAGAAGCGCAGTAAGGGGTGGCACTACCAACATGCGCAACAATGCCGCCCTCAAAAAAGGATCGTGTACGCAGGTGGGTAAAGTCAAATAACTGGTCGGGGATGACAATATGACCTGGTGCGTAATCATCTCGCAAAGAGCCACATGCGCTGATGCTTACCACATGATTGATGCCAAGCATCTTTAAGGCGTAGATGTTTGCCCGATATTTCACTTCAGTGGGATTATAGATATGTCCGATACCGTGCCGGGCTAAAAATACGATCCTGCGACCTGCCAGGGTACCGATAAACAGGGGGCTGGAAGGTTTTCCAAAAGGTGTGTCAAGTTCCAGTGTTTCAACATCTTTCAAGGCGGAAAACTGGTATAAACCGGATCCACCAATGATGCCAAGTATGGGTTTTTCTGCCATAATCCCTCCATGAAGTGAATGATTCTTATCTTTCAAAATCATAGCATACAAGTTGCCTGACCGCCAGAGTATTTTGGATCGCCAATTGCTTGAATCAAAACAAGCCAATGTACTTCCTTCCATTGAAGGAATACGTTGGCTTGTGTATATATGCTGTTCATAATATGCGATGAACAGTTGTAATGAGAGAAGACTTTTTTACTCTATTACTGTTACATCAACTGCTTGTAAACCTTTCGCACCCTGCTCAACAGCGAATTCGACTTTTTGCCCCTCGTTCAGAGACTTATAACCGTCGACGCGGATCTTTGAATAATGAACAAACACGTCAGGTCCGTTCTCTTGTGAGATGAAACCAAACCCTTTGGTGTTATTGAACCATTTGACTGTTCCGGTAATTCGATCCGACATGACACTTCACTCCTTCTCAGTGTAGAATATCCGGTGCTTCTGTAGTTCTCGCATTGTGGTGAATCTCTTCTGGCGGAAAGCCTCGCTTCCCCCACATACAGTGAAAACAACTTAGCATCCAACTTGTTAATTTTAGCATTAGAAAAAATTAATGTCAAATTAATTATGAGGAATGTCAATTTGTGGTAGACAATTTCTCATATTCATTATCCGGTTTATTGCTCTTTTTCCCCTCTACAGAAATGATTTAGCCTATCTGACCACCACCGGGATGAAAGTAGATTTCGTTCTGTTCTGATTGGACGGCTGATGCCGGTTTGGCAGCCAACAGGGCATCGAATAGCGGCAGTTTTCCCGTCTTGACCGCATTTTCAGCATACAGGTACATTGCTGCCGACCATGCTTGATGGGCGTATCCCATAGGGTGACCATATTCCCCATGCAGCCATTCATTGAATTCCCAGGGTTGGCTGAATCCCTGTTGATTTGCCCTGGCAAGACTGACAAGCAACTTCTCTGCTTCAGCTCGCCAACCACGGCACGCCAGGGCAGCTACATGAAAGCCACCTACCATAGGCCAGATTCCACCATTGTGATACTGATGGGGCAGGTTCAGGTTACGGCTGCGGTAATATTCACGCCATGATGATTCGCCAGGGAAAATCGGCGGGTATATGGCTTTAGTGGGAAAAGGTTCTGCCATGCCGACCTGGAGCATATACCGTAAAATGTGTTCTGAACGGTGACCATCGGCAACACCGGTAAGGATGGCAAGGAGATTGCCAAAACTATCACACCAATCTCCGTACTCACGAAAGGCAACCCAGGGCAGGTAAAATGGGCGGCTTGAGATGGTGCCAATGTTGTAATATAACATGAACCATTCCAACCGGATGGCTTTTAATTTCTCAAGATGTTCTGCAAAATGCGCTGCTACCCAACACCGGTCTATCCAGAAAAGCAGGTTAAGGCGCTCATGGATGGCTTCGGCACTGGTATGACAGGGCATATTCAGAGCCAAAGTGGGGATCTCTTTGCTAAGTTCCTCCACTGCAAGCGTGGCAGCATAATAAAGCACATTATCATATAAAGAGTTGTAGCGGATGCAGATCAAATCCATCCAGTTCCCTGCTTCTGGTATTTCCAGTAGTCCACATTCATTCATATCCTGGTATTGCAACCAGGTGAGTGCACGGGTAATGCGCGGCCAGACTTGTCTGAGAGCTTCAATATCGCCGGTTACCTTGTAAAGAGCATATTCTCCCAAGATGAACCACAGGTTTGCATCGCAGGCGCCAGCATTTTCTGTGCTGATCGTGTTATCTTTCGGGTTGATGTTGAGGGGAACCAATCCCCAACAGGATTGGTGGCTGCTTAATATTTCCAGGGAAGCGCGCCCGGCAGCAATTAGCTCCTGGTCACCGGATGCCAGAGCACCAAGCAAAGTGATGGCGCTATCACGCCCCCATATTTGTGGATACCCTGCGGCATCAGCTGAAGCTCGAAAACCATATGGTGTTATACAACCATGCAGAATGTCAAGTGCACGGCTTTTTGCTTCTGTAGTTAATTCCAGTTCGGATTGATCCATTTATTCACCAAAAATCTTTCTTATCCTTTTACTGCTCCACCAAGCATACCACGGATGAAATACCGCTGGAAAATAATATATACCAGGAGAATTGGACCAGCTACGATGAGCGAGCCGGCAGCCATCAAGGGAATATCCGCGGAGTAGCGGCCCTGGAAGAAAGCCAGACCGACCGGCAAAGTTCGCATGGTTTCATCCTGTATCATCACCAACGCTAGTAGAAACTCATTCCAGGTCCACATGAATATCAATACTACAAGGGTAAGGATTGCAGGGCGGGCGAGAGGCCAAAGGATCTTCCATAATATTTGCCAGCGTGAGCAGCCATCCATGGCGGCTGCATCCATCAACTCATGGGGGGCACTCCGGAAAAAGCTGGTCATCCAGAGAGTGCCAAAGGAGACGCTCAATCCTATCTGAGGTAGGATCAATGCCCAGTAAGTATCCGTCAGATTGATGCGATCCATGAAGTGATACAAAGGAATGATCACAGCTTCAAAAGGCACCATATAGCCGATCAGCATCAACGGATATAAAGCCTTGAGACCGGGGACAGGAAGCTGAGCAAATGCGTAACCGGTAAGCGTGGATAGGAAAACACTTGCCACCACCACGACACTGGTCACAACTACACTGTTTCGGAAGAAAAGATTGAACCTGCCAGTAGTCCATGCTTTTTGAAAGTTTTCGAATCGCAATTGAGAAGGGAAGGAAAGTGGACCTTTGATCACTTCAGTGTCTGTTTTAAAAGCGCTGAAGACCAACCCAATGATGGGGATGAGGATGATGAGCAGAAAGACTGTAAGGATGATGTAATTGGGCAGCAGTTTTGCCATGGAACGTCTGGTCATGCTTCCTCCTCTGGAGAAGTCTGGTAGCGTAAAATGACCAGCGAAATGGTGAAAATCACTATGGTCATTACCGTAGCTACTGCAGCTGCGTAACCGATGCTGTTCTGAAGGAAGGCTGTTCGATAAACCAGGAAACCGGTTACCAGAGTGGATTCACCAGGCCCGCCACGTGTAGTGACATACACCAGATCAAACACGCGTAAAGCTGCGATAATGGTGGTGATCAAGGCCACACCCATCTCTGGACGCAAGTTGGGCAGGGTAATGTAGATCAATTGCTGAAATGCATTCGCTCCGTCCAGTTGAGCTGCTTCATAGTAATCTTCAGAAATGCGCTGCATGCCTGCCAGGAAGAGGACCATACAGAACCCATATTCCACCCATGTGCCAATCGAACCAACCGAGGGAAATGCCCAGGTAAAATCACCCAACCATGAATGGGTCAATCCATCCAGACCTAATGCACGCAATCCCATATTCAGTGGTCCAAAAACGGGGTTGAAGATCCAACGCCAGGTAACACCCACTACCACCATACTGAGGATCTGCGGGAGGAATAATCCAGCACGGAAGAAGGTCATACCAGGGAGCTTTTTTCTCCCCAGTAATGATGCGAGAAATAGACCAATAATGATCGGGATAAAGGAATAGAAAATGATGAACTTGATGTTGTTAAATAAAGCCTGTAAAAAGTGTGAATCACCAAGCAGGTTGATGTAATTTTCAAATCCAATGAAAACGCGATGATTGCTGAAACCATCCCATTGGTAAAAACTTGTCCGGATGGTTTCGAGGATAGGATAAAAAATAAAGACTAGATAGATCAGCAAACCAGGAATAAGATACAGCCAGCCGTGAAAACGGGATTCACCCGGCCAGCGGTGCTGTACATTCATGCAATTTATCTCCGGTGTTAAAAATTACCCGCTTCTCCCCTGATTCAGAGAGAAGCGGGTAGGTAATAATTATTTACTTATTGCCTGCCAGGAAGGCGGCATAATCTTTTTCTACTGCAGCGGTAAATTCTTCAGGTGTCTGGGTTTTTCCAAAGACTTTCTGAAGTTCAGCAACCAGTGTGTCATAGAAGGTGGGAGTGGCCCAATCAATATAGTGACCAACAGCATTTTCTTTGTTGATGGTATTCCATGCGGTCATAGTATCTGCAAAGAGCGTACCCTGATCTACCTTTGAATCTGCAGGTAAAGGCATGGCTGGCATAATACCAGCTTGAGCCCAGAGTTCTGCAGCGCGTGGACTGACCATCCAATCGAGGTAGGCAGCAGCCATATCTGCATGAGCAGAGGTCTTGCGAATTGCAAATGGAATACCTACGCCACCAATCGCCATGCGCACCTTATCTGGATATTTCGCTGGCAGCAGGAAGAAGCCAAATTGCTGATCGGTATCGGTGATCAATTCGCCAGCGAGCCATGACCCAGTGATGGTCATCGCACCTTCACCAGCTTTGAAAAGTTTGTTGCCGTCATCGTAGCCGACACCGGAAAAGCCATCGGTGAAGTACCCTTTATCTACCCAATCTTGCATAATACGGGCAGCTTCCTGGTTCTCAGGAGTATCGAATGAGACATTGTTCACACCGTAGACCAGGTTGTTGATGTAATCGGGAGTGACCAGCAAATGTTGTACTGCGCTGAATTCATGTATGGCAGGCCAACCATCCAAAGATCCAAAGGAAATCGGGGTGATGCCTTTGGCTTTAATATCAGCCAGCAGGGTTTCGAATTCATCAAAGGTTGTGGGAACTTTCCAACCATTGGCTTCGAAGATGCCTTTGTTGTAGTACACGCCAACCACTTCAGCCGTGGGGCTGACGCCGTACAGATTACCCTGACCAAAAGTTTTGCCATCTGCGGTAAAGCTGTTTCGGCTGGCTACAGATGAGGAAAATCGTTCATCCCATTTGTATTCAGCGGAGTAATCATTGAGGGGCAGGAGAAGGTCTGCCTGCACCATTGCACCCATATCGCTGCGCCCCTGGTTCACCTGGGCAACATCCGGCCCATCACTTTTTTCAAGGGCAAGTTTTAAAGTGACTTTCAGATCATCAAGGGTTTTGACCACGCGCTCGATTTTGACGCCAGGATGAGCAGCTTCAAACTCGCTGTTGAGAGTGTCCATCACATTGCTTTCAACATCACGATAAAACTGATCCCAAACGACAAGGGTCATTTCTTCTGTAGCCGGGGTCTGTGTAGCCTGAGATACAGGTTTACAGGCGGTTAGCACTAGGGTAAGCACTAACAAAATAGAAAACAGGGGAAATAACTTTTTCATTTTTCTCCTTCCAGGGACTGATAGAACTGAATTGGTTTATTAACATTCATATTGTTGAACGGTTAACCCGACGGAAACGCCGGGCAAACTAATATTATTGTATTCAGATGCATTTGTCAAACAAATTTTTACACAGCAGCCCTGCCTGATATTTTGAATGATTTTCCGTTTCTCCATTACAATGGACTGTATGACCGATAAAAACACTTATGACCCGAAATATTTTCAACCCCTGTTTGATGCCGAAGATAAGCATTTCTGGTTCATTACGCGTAACCGGATATTACGAGATGTGATAGCAAAACTGGATATCCGTCTGCCGCAAGGATATTATGCATTGGAATCTGGTTGTGGTGATGGGAATACGTTACGAGTGCTTGAAGCAGCCTGCCAGAGAGGGAAGGTGATCGGAAGTGATCTTTTTCATTCTGGTTTGCTCCTGGCACAGCATCGGGTGAAGTGTCCGTTGGTTCAGGCGGATGTTACCCATTTGCCATTTTCCTCAAAATTTCATCTTTCTTGTATCTTTGATGTCCTTGAGCATATTCCCGATGATAAAGGAATGCTGAAAGATATTCATAATTCATTGGTAAAAGGTGGGTATGTGGTATTAACCGTACCAGCGGGTCCTGAACTGTGGAGCTATTTTGATGATGCCAGCCATCATGTTCGCAGGTATACACGAAACACCTTAACGGATGCACTGGAAGCAGCGGGTTTTCATATAATTACTCTGACTGCATTTATGAGCCTGACCTATCCTGTTGTCTGGCTGCGCAGGAAGGGCGGGAAAAAGGCTCTCGATGAGCCTGAACTTGCTGATGAGCGATCAATGCAAGAACTTCAGATGCCAGCTTTGATCAACTGGGGCATGGTGCAATTGTTAAAATTAGAAAGCGCCTGGTTGAAAAGGGGAAACCGGTTTTCGATAGGGAGTTCTTTACTGGCAGTAGCGCAGAAGCATTAACTGTGAGATTGAACCGTAACCAGCAGATCTACTTTCCCGCAACGTAATAGATCGCCGGAAATAATTACCGTAGGGGTTGACAGCTTTTCATCATTCAGGAAGGTGCCATTGGTAGATGTCATGTCTTCGATCCACCACTGATTGTGATGATAGCTAAAACGGGCATGACGGGCAGAAACCGTATCATTGGCAATGGGGTAATCTGTGCCTGGATCGCGCCCGATGATTATTTCAGGGATATTAAATGATTTTCCTCCTGAAGGCTCTTCTTCCAGGCGCGAAATCACAATCGAAGGGATTTTCCTGTTGCTGACAAGCTGGCTGGTAAGGCGAAGATCTCGCCAGAGTGTATAGATTGCATATCCTAAAAAGCCATACAATGCCAAAGCAAGAAGGAATCGTAAAATTAAAACGATGAACGCACTCATGGTTTTGCCATCCGATCGGTATCATCTGTCAGATCAGGGCGGGTTTCGCTGTAGATCATGCTCAACCCAGCCAATGAGATGATATCACCCGATGATAACGTGGCCTGCGAGATTCGCTGACCATTCAAAAAAGTGCCACCAGTGGAATTCAGATCGAAGATCACATACCTGCCTTTTACGGCACGCAATTGGGCATGGGTGCGCGAAACTCTCATATCTTCAAGCACAAGGTGGTTATCATCACGCCGGCCAATATTCACGATGGTTGTCGTCAAGGGGAAAGTTTGTTTTCCTTCGATGATCAGGTAGGCATCCAGGGGAATGGTATTTGTCTCTGCTGCAGCAGAGCGCGAAACATCCAGGGCTACAGTATGCCCATGATTTTCCTGGGGTTCTCTGACACTGACCCTGATATCATTTTTATTCATGGCAGTATCTTCTTCAAATCGAACGGTGGGTTCGATCTTGAAAGAAATGCCTTGTTCGACCGCTGCCTGTTTGATAGCCTGAGTGAGATTATCCAGCAGGTCTTGAGGTGTCTGCAATTCAAGAAGTGTATCAGGATGGATGTGCAGAATAAAAATTCCAGGCAATTCTTTATGCTCTTGAAGAAAATCTCCAAGTGCAGTCTGCATGGCATCAATAACCTTGTGGGCAAAATCAGAAGTAGGGTTGATCCACAGAACCTGAGGGATCCCCTCGATCAATTTCTGAAGCCTTGATTCAAAAGCATCCAATGGTGTTTTCATCTCGGTATAATTATACAAGAGGATGGAGTATAAATTGGAAATTGGTTTCATAGAAGTCAATCATACGGCTGATTGGTCTGTAAAAGTTTGGGCGCCTGACTTGCCAGGTCTATTTTCTGAATGTTTGCGAGCAATGTTGCAGATGATGAAAGTGGAATACCTTGACAGCAATTCAGAAAAACAGGCCATTGATCTGCAAGCGATGGATAGTGAGAGCCTTCTGGTGGCATTCTTGAATGAAGTTCTCTTTATTCTCGAAACAAAAAGGCTTCTGCCAGTTTCACAAACTCTTTCCATACAATCCAATGTATTACACTGCGATTTTCGATGTGTGCCTTTAAGGGGAGTAAAGAAAGAGATCAAAGCAGTAACATTTCACAATCTGGAGATAAAGCAAATGGGGGAGCGACTCGAAGTGGTTTTGGTGTTCGATGTGTAGTTGAGGTTGAAATGGTAGATTTTCATGCTTTACATATGCTGAATGAGTATGAATGGGAGATCCCGAAAACTTACCAGGCTGGTATGCGGGTTCCGGTGCGGATATTTGCCAGTAAACGACTGATGGAAGCTGCGATGGATGATCTTTCTCTGGAGCAAGCTGTGAATGCGGCCTGTTTACCGGGTGTGATTGGGCAGGTGGTGGTCATGCCGGATGTTCATCAGGGTTATGGCTTTCCGATTGGTGGCGTGGCAGCCATGCGGTACCCTGATGGAGTGATCTCTCCCGGAGCGATCGGATATGACATCAATTGCGGAGTACGACTGCTGGCTTCGCATGTCTTATTAGATGAAGCAAGGCCTTATTTGCGCGACCTGGTAGTTGCGCTGGACCAATCCTGTCCCAGTGGTGTGGGTACCGAAGGCGCAAGAAAATTGACCGAGAAAGAGCTTGAACTGGTATGCCGGATGGGGTCGGGCTGGGCTTTGAAACAGGGGTATGGCACACAACAAGATCTACGCAGAACAGAAGCAGAAGGCTGCCTGCCTGGGGCTGATCCGGGAGCAGTCAGCAGCAGGGCGAAAGAGCGCGGCCGCCCCCAGTTGGGCACGTTAGGAGCTGGCAATCACTTTCTGGAAGTGGATGTGGTGGATACTATATTCGATAAAGAAGCTGCCAACATAATGGGGTTGGAAGAAGGCTGCCTGGTTGTGCAGATCCATTGCGGGTCACGTGGCTTTGGTCACCAGATATGCACCGATTATGTGCAAAGTTTTCAAGGAGTAGCCAGACACTACGGTATTAATCTGACCGATCGCGAGTTGGTGTGCGCCCCTCTGGATTCACCGGAAGGCAAGCAATATTTTTCTGCGATGACATGCGCTGCAAATTATGCTTTTGCCAACCGCCAGATCCTTGCTCATAACGCTCGAATTGCTTTCGAAACCGTGCTGGCAGGGAAAATTAGCCATGCTTCCCTCTATCAGGTATATGATATTGCCCATAACATGGGAAAACTGGAAACGCATATCATAGAAGGAAAGTCGCAACGGGTATGCGTGCATCGGAAAGGTGCCACCCGTTCCTTTGGTCCTGGCTCTCCAGAGATCCCTGAAGAATATCAGAAGATAGGACAGCCAGTTCTTGTACCAGGCAGCATGGGTACCGCTTCATGGGTTTTAGTAGGAACGACTGAAAGCATGTCCATATCCTTTGGATCGTGTTGTCATGGTGCAGGCAGGGTAATGAGCCGCAACAAGGCGAAGCATTCCATCCGGGGAGACGAATTGCGCAACAAGCTGGAAAAACAGGGTATCTTCATTCAAGCGGGTTCTTTATCAGGGTTGGCTGAAGAAGCGCCCCAGGCATATAAGGATGTGGATGCGGTTGTACAAACGGTCAGTGAGGTAGGCCTGGCGCGTAAAGTTGCCCGGCTGCAGCCTGTAGCGGTAGTGAAAGGTTAAAGTTCAGGGCTTGATATTTGGTCAATTTTTGCGCGGGTGATCTCAACCAGGTCTTTCACCTGAAGCAAGATATTTATGCCACGCTGACCGCCGGAAATATAGATTTTTTCGAATGCTTTGGCACTATCATCCAAAACAACTTGAAAACCTTTATTGAGCAGTGCCAGGGGTGAAATTCCACCTGCAAGCAGCCCGGTCAGGTCTTCAGCTTCTTTCTGGGTGGTCAGACGCACTTTCTTTTCGCCTACCGCACTTGCAAGTTTTTTCAGGTCTACTTTACTTTCTCCCGAAACAACTGCCAGAATCGGTTTTCCTTTTGCTTCGCGCTGGACGACAATGGTTTTATATACCTGATTGGCAGGCACTCCCAGGATTTCTGCAGCTTTCTGTGCGCCTAATTTTTCTACTGGCAGTTCAAATGCCTGGTAGGGTACTTTTCGTGAGTCTAGCAATCGAGTGACATTATTAGTGATCATTTGTTTTTATAATAAATTGGGTTACTGTATATCCACCCACGTTGTTGATTGAGGAAATAGGAGGTTACTTCTACCCGATAGGCACCAGGCGTTTTCGTAGTAAAGGTACACACCTCTCGTTGTTCCCAGGCTTCTACAACTTCTCCATTGCAAAGCAAACGGATGTTTGCTGGAGCAGGTGCATGGATCTGCAAGGTGATGCTTTCAGGAGAAATGATCTCATCGCCCATGGATGCTTCACAATCTCGTCCTTGAGCAGAAAAGTGAAAACCAGTGGTGGGGGTAGGCAAGTCATAGCCAATGAAGCAATGGCCTTTTTCTAATGCTTCATAGATCATTTTCTTGTCGGTGAGCATGTTACCAGTGAGTGAATGAGGGGTCAGCAGGTGGGTATTGATGCAGTGGAAGTGAAATTCATAAGGAAAAATGACCTTTTTGATCGGACCTACACGATAATGGAGTTGATGGGCGTCCGATCCGCCTATTGCAACGATCTTTTGCCCTTCAGCAAGCAGCTTATCCCAATGTTCGAGCAATGCTGGATCAGGGTTATGAGCAATGAGTTCAGGTAAATATGCATGTTTGAGTGCGCCTATCCAGGACTTTATTACCGTTTTAAATTCACTCATCGCATTCCATAATTCGATGCCTGTATATCCATGTACATCCCAGCTTTCCCATGTGATATCTGTTTCATGAAAGAGAGGTAAGGCGGCATCGGTGGGATGTGCAAGAAAGCTGAGCCCTCCTGTCTGGTTCACCTGATCTATCAGGCGCTGTGGTTCATGTGCATGGGTTGCCAGCTCGCGATTCGTGTTGAATGCAAGCAGATGATTTTTCTGAGGGTCACGTGCCTGGTCGTGGATCTCTTCACCAGCCAGTAAAAGGATCTTTCGGCTTCCATTTTCGTAGTATTTTTCGACATCTTGAACATAAACATTATGGTCAGTGACGATCACCACATCCACTGTCCCGCTTTTTAAGGCAGCTTCAGCAATATCTGCATGGATGCCTGTGCCATCTGAATATTTTGTATGTATGTGAAGGTTTAGAATTATTTCTGCCATTGTGTTGACGATTCCGGTCGGATACGGGTATAATCGTTGTGCTTTAAGATATTGGAGGATACGCGTGACTCTTCAAAGTTATTTCTATATTGCGCTGATTATAACGTCAATCGCATTGATTGCCAGTGTAATTTTACAAAACAAAGGTGTTGGTTTGGGTGGCCTTTCTGGCGCCGAGACAAGCAACGTGTTCAGTACCCGCCGTGGCATTGAAAAAACCTTGTTTTGGATCACGATCATTTTAAGCATAGTTTTCTTCTTGCTTACATTGGTGACTATCTTCATTGGCAAAACGGCATAAGCGTTATCTGAGACTCTTTGTTATTGAACACATATAGTCTCTGGAACCCTTATTCGGGGTTGCTATGCTTATCCATAACAGTGAGTGAATTTGGGCGGATCTCTGTCAAGGAGAACGCCCTTTTTTATATATAATAAGACTATGAAAAAGTTTCGATGGCAAATTGCAATCATATTGATCACTGGTCTGGTTGTGGGGATATTGCTGCTTATTGAGCAACCCCAGGGCAATTCAACTGCGCAACCAACACCCAGCCAGGGTGGCACCTATACCGAAGCCTTGATCGGAAGTTTTCAACGTTTGAATCCACTGCTCGATAGTGGCAATCAAGCCGATAAGGATATTGACCGGTTATTGTTCAGGGGGTTGATCAGCTTTGATGGCAGAGGTGCACCTCAGCCTGATCTGGCTGAAAGCTGGGGAATTTCAAAGGATGGCACGATCTATAATTTTGCACTACGTCCGGGTGCTGTCTGGCATGATGGAACTCCCGTAAGTGCAGATGATATTATCTTCACCGTGGAATTATTGCGAAGTGCAGAATCTGTCCTTCCGGAAGATTTAAAAAGCTTCTGGAACGAGATTGACGTAGTTGCACTTGATTCCGAGACGGTTCAGTTCAAATTACCTGAAGCTTATTCACCATTTTTAGATTATCTGACTTTTGGCATTCTACCCCGCCACCTGTTGAATGGTTTAACTGTTGATCAGATGGTGGACGCATCCTTTAATTTGCAACCTGTTGGCACAGGGCCTTTCCAGTTCAGTCACTTCATCATGGAAAATGGTCAGGTAAGCGGTGTTGTACTTTCGCGTAACGATTCATTTTATGGTGATAAACCATTTTTGGATGAAGTAGTTTTTCGATATTATCCTGATCAAAGTTCAGCTTTACAGGCGTACCGTGATGGCGCTGTTCAAGGTGTCAGTGAAATTAGTGGAGAAGTTCTTAAAACTGCTCTTAGCGAACCGGATCTCTCCATTTACACCGGAAGAATGCCTGAGATGACCATGATCATATTCAACTTGAAAGATCCAGAAGTGGAATTTTTTCAGGATGTGAATGTCAGGAAGGCTTTATATGCCGGATTAAACCGTCAATATATGATTGATAAGGTTTTGGAGGGCCAGGCAATTCTGGCAAATGGGCCAATACTTCCTGATACCTGGGCATATTACGACGGAACACCAGTAACAGGCTTCGATAAGGATGCTGCGATCTCTCTCTTGAAAGAAGCTGGTTATGTCATCCCATCTGAAGGTTCGGATATTCGCGAAAAAGAAGGGGTGGCTCTCAGCTTTACCTTGCTTTATCCTGATGATGATCTGCACCTGGCATTGGCTGAGATCA
>JBDKSY010000036.1:0-1555 GCA_039680395.1 Anaerolineaceae bacterium
CGAAAATCATCTATAATCTTCTGAACCTTATCCACACTGGCAGCCGGATGGCAATGCTGCACTTCCCGTCCAATGATCGCAGGGCTTCGAGGGAACAATCTATCTGGAGTCTGCGAAAAATACCTTACTCTATCGTTCTCATCAACAAAGGTAATATCCACTGGCAGCGAGGTAAGCATAATATTGACCTGCTCCGGGGTTAATTCACCTGTGCTTAGCGATATCATTCCTTCTGAATTACCTGATGTAGTTTGCATATCTTCTCCTTGTAACGTGATCTTTGGTTTCCACTGATTCCCGGGCGTTACCATAAAAAAACCTATCTGGTTTTCTTCATTGCGGATGAATGCCCAATCTTCTTCTGTTAATCTTTCCAATGCACCTGGGAAAAGGATCTTTTCTTCCTTGTAAACCATCTCGCGCATTTCTTTGCTCAAATCTTTATATAAAGTAGCAATTTCCTGCCTGTCTGATCTGGTATCCATCAACATACCAGCCAGTTTCTTGATCATGGCTCTGATCTGATCATGAATACCCCACATTACCCTCGAGGGACCATAAAACTGGTGTTTTTCCAGGTAAGGGAACAACTGATTTTCTTTTCGCTCATAATGCCTTATGAATTCTAAAAGCCGGTTGACCTGTTGGCGTAATGTCTGAACTAATGCAGAATTCCCAGTTGTGATGTAGTTTTCAAATGTCACATCCATTTCATCTAAAACTCGTTTTAGCAGCTGGTTCTCAGCTTTGTAGGTAAAAACAGGGTGCCCTGGTATTGATTCTGGTTGTACTTCTTGATCCAGGTTCTCGCGGAAAACTGCCACATGAACATCACACAATCGCTGCACCTCTTCCACGGGTAATCCCTCCTGGATCAACTGCTGCTCTACTGCAGCAATATCAGAGGAAGAAGCTGTTTTTAAAAGTTCTCCGAATTCAGCTTTCACTTCATCTACACTTTTCCCATGATGTAACTGGGTGATAATGCTTTTGATGACCTCTTTTCGCCTTTCACTGTTATTGATATATTCACTCATCATTACCTCCTGAAATTTT
Source organism: Anaerolineaceae bacterium (assembly GCA_039680395.1). Classification (GTDB taxonomy): domain Bacteria; phylum Chloroflexota; class Anaerolineae; order Anaerolineales; family Anaerolineaceae; genus UBA4782. Next base: position 1,057 of record JBDKSY010000036.1, read on the forward strand.
TTATCCACTCAATTTTGAAGGATCAGGCTTCCCCCCAACTGATTTCCAATTCATTGCGAATGGCACCAGTTGGGCAAACTACTTCACAGTCTGCACAGTCCGTACAGGCCTCTGGTTGAACAACTTCCAGATGCGTCTCCCCAATGGCAAGTACTCCTTCAGGACATACTTCAACGCAGGCACCACAATTGGTGCAAAGGGAGAAATCAATTACTGGCATATCATTTTCGTTATGCATCATTTTCTTGTATCCTATGTAATCTTAATATACATAAAGACACAAAATATTACTATGACTTTTGTCGCATTTGTCTAATATTTATTTGGATTTATTCAAGAGTCCGCTTCAGTTTCCAATCCTGCCCGGTCAATCAGGATCACCTTCCGCCCTTCTCGGCGGATATATCCTTCATCTGTAAATACTTTTAACAATCGCCCCACAACATCCCGCACCGTACCAATTTCCTGTGCGATTTCATCCTGTGTATATTTTGGTGCA
>JBDKSY010000037.1:0-3206 GCA_039680395.1 Anaerolineaceae bacterium
CGTGTGTCTATACCGAACCTGAATTGGCTTCAGTTGGACTCACAGAAGAACAGGCGAAAGAAAAGGGAATAAATTATGAAGTGGGTCTTTTCCCATTAAAAGCGAATGGGAAGGCCTTGATCATGAATGGCGGTGAGGGGATGGTGAAGATCATTGTAGATACCAAATATCGAGAAGTACTCGGAATGCATATATTTGGTCCCCGGGCAACCGATCTGATCGTCGAAGGAGCTCTTGCTATTCGTTTGGAAGCCACCGCAGAAGAGTTGATCTCGACGATTCATGCACATCCAACCGTTGGTGAGGCGCTCCATGAAGCCGCGTTGGCTGTGGAACACCGTGCCATACATGTCATAAACAGATAGAACTGAATGGATAATTCATTATGAAAAGTATTAAAAAGACAGCTACAGGGGCAGGAAATCTGGAATTTGTTGGATCACCTACCCCCAGGATCAAAGATGATGAAATCCTATGCAGGGTACTGGCGACTGCCATTTGTGGTACTGATCTACATTTGGAAGACTGGAATGATTGGGCGCAAAGACGCCTGACTCCTCCAACCATCATTGGTCATGAGTTTGCAGGTCAGGTTTTAGAAGTGGGAAGCAAGGTTCAGAAGATCAGTGTTGGTGATGTTGTATCAGCAGAGTCTCATGTGGTTTGTCATTCCTGTGACATGTGTGAACAAAAACAATTTCATGTGTGTCGAAATACCCGCATTATTGGAGTTCATCAAAACGGATGCTTTGCTGAGTATGTGGCAATCCCTGCAGAGAATGCATGGGTTTGCCCTGGAAAACAGTCTGTGGATGTAACAGCAATAATGGAACCCTTAGGTGTGGCTGTGCATGCCATGTGCGAATTTCCGGTGAAGGAGAAGAACATTGTTATTACTGGTTGTGGTCCCATCGGACTGATGGCGGTAGCTATAGCAAAACACCTGGGTGCAGCCAGCATTTTCGCTGTAGAAATTAACTCTTATCGGTCTGATTTGGCACGACACATGGGAGCTGATTTGGTCATTAATCCAATAAAGACTGACACTGTTCGTGAAATCCTTGGTAACACCAAGGGTTTTGGCGTTGATGTTGTGGTTGATTTTTCAGGTTCCGCAGTCGCTCAGGAAATGATCCCAGAGTATATCCGCCCAGAAGGAAAGATCGTTATTGCCGGGTTACCTTCCAATCCGGTCACGTTAAATATGTCAGAACTGGCTACCCATGGAGTAAACCTTAAGGGAATTGCTGGTCGCTTAATGTTCGAGAGCTGGGAGCGAATGGGGTTGATGCTTAGAAACGGCCTGGATATCACCCCAGTCATTACGCATCATTTCTCGCTGGAACAATATGCCCAGGGGTTCAAATTGATGAGGGATGGCTTCTGCGGAAAAGTTCTACTCACGCCATAAAGGATTTATATCCCTGATCAACTTATTTTGGCAGTATTCATAAATGAGTTGACAAGGAAAAGTTTAGGAATAACTTTTTAGTAGGAGAATGATCAATGTCTAGAAATTATTTATCGCAACGGATGTCTCTGATCAAACCTTCAGGGATTCGTAAATTTTTTGATATTGCAGCCACCATGAAAGATGTGATTTCATTAGGGATTGGTGAGCCGGATTTTACTACTCCTGAACCCATTCTTCGTGCTGGTATCCATGCTTTGGAACGCGGAGAAACCCATTACACCTCAAATAGTGGTATTTTGGAACTGCGTAAAGCACTTTCTACACATCTTGAAAAAACCTATGGTGTCAGTTATGACCCTGCAACAGAAATTGTTATCACCGTTGGTGGTTCCGAAGCATTGAACCTGGCAGCAATCGCATTGATTGACCCTGGTGATGAAGTCCTTATCCCTACGCCTTGTTTTGTTTCATATCAATCTGCAGTTATTTCTGCAGGTGGTGTGGCTGTTGAGATCCCCTGCCGCATGGAAAACAATTTCGACGTGAGTCCAGAAGAATTTCGTAAAGCCATTACCCCAAAAACGAAAGCCATGCTTATTGGGTTTCCCAATAATCCCACAGGAGCAGTCGCATCACGTCAGAATTTACTTGAGATTGCCAAAATTGCAGAAGAAGATGATCTTCTCGTTATTTCAGACGAGATCTACGATCGCCTGGTTTATGGCGTGGATCATGTATGTTTCTCATCCCTACCATCTGCTCGTAAACGCACATTATTGCTGGGTGGTTTTTCAAAAGACTATGCAATGACGGGCTGGCGTATTGGTTATGCTTGCGGTCCAAAAGAAATATTAAAAGGATTATTGGGTGTACATCAATTTATGGTAATGAGTGCTCCGACCATTGCACAATATGCAGCACTCGAAGCTTTACAACAAGGCGAACCCTTTGTGCAACAGATGAAGATGGAATACGACCGCCGGAGAATGCTTATGGTCAGCGGTCTAAATCAGATTGGAATTCCCACTTTTGAGCCCAAGGGTGCTTTCTATACTTTTCCGAAAGTTTCTGTAACCGGATTGGATGATGAAACTTTCTGTAATAAATTGCTTCTTGAAGAGCATGTTGCTGTGGTTCCCGGGAATGCTTTTGGGTTGGGTGGACAGGGCTTTGCACGTGCCTGTTATGCCACCAGTTATGAACAAATTGAAGATGCCCTTAAGCGTATTGATCATTTTGTGAATCGACAGTAATAGAAGAATTTATCATAGAAATTGAACTTGAAAGCGTTGATTGAAGAACGATGATCACGTTTGAGAGAGAAAAGAAAACAGTATGAGTCAAAAGAAGGAGACGAAAAGAAATCTTCTGCTTACACATATTTTCCAAATCTTGCCACTGAAATAATTGGCAGAATCCTTATGTGTACCTATAATTTACTTATAGAAAGCTAACTTCTAGGGATCATTAACAATTTATCCTGCAAAATGTAGAATTCATGAAAACATGTATCATTTTCTTTAAGAAGAGGGATTATTACGATAAAAAAACCCTACTTAAAAATATAATTAAGGATTCAATATTTTTATTCTTTTGATTTACAATTAGACGAATTGTATACAAAATTTTATGGGTAAACATGACAAAAGAATTGAAAAGGAAAACAAATGGATGAATCCGACTCTTTATGCGAATACACGGTAGAAAAAATTCGCGAAAATATTCAGATGGGCAAATATCCACCGGGTTCAAAAATGCGGACTGCAGATTTGGCAAAGGAATTGGGAGTCAG
>JBDKSY010000038.1:0-8477 GCA_039680395.1 Anaerolineaceae bacterium
CGGGCACGCCTGGTCTTTTGCCTGGTGATCGGCATTGCTTTTATGCTGGCGCGTGATCTGCTTCAATTAGGGATAATCTTCATTCCTCTGGTTGCTGCAATCTTATTGGCACGTGTCAGTTTCAAGCAGATATTACGCAATATCTTGGTTCCACTTCCATTCCTGCTCATTCTGGCGGTTCTACAGGTTTTCTTCAATGCCAGTACCGCTGTTACCCCGGTGCTATTTCACATAGGAAAAAATATTATCACGCCTGATGATGTCTTGAGCGGTGTGATGCTTTTAGTACGGTTTATGGGAATGGTAAGCGCAATCAGCCTGGCTGCGTTCACCCTCAAACCTTCAGAAACAGCGCGTGCATTTGAGAATATGGTCTCGCCATTGATGAAATTGAAGATCCCCACCCAGGATCTGGCGTTGATGGTGATGATCACATTGCGGTTCATTCCACTTCTGCAGCAAACTTCACGCCGTATTACCCGCGCTCAAACAGCCCGCGGTGCAGATTGGGGGGGTCGTGGAGGGGGAATAGGAGCCAGTGTTCGCAGAGTCATCCCGATCATCATTCCCTTGTTTGTTAATACGTTGAAGCGGTCGGAAAACCTGGCGGCAGCAATGCAATCACGTGGTTACAGCAGCACCTTAAGGCGTACATCTTTAACCCCCATGCACTTTAAAGCAGTGGATGGATGGATATTGGTGCTGATCATATTGTGTGTCAGTGGCATCCTGGTTTTCTTATGAGCCCATGCGAGGTCGAAATGCCCCCAAGATGCAATATATTTTTATCCCTCAATCAGTTATTTCTGATATCCCTACTGGTGCGCCAGGTCTTGTATGTAACAATCCAATAAATCGCTACAACAGGCTTCTTTGGAGTTATTGCCAGGGAACAATGGAGGCTCTTTCACCATCTTCTATATTCAGCGATATGAATTTGTTGAAAGAAGGATAGCAAATTAGCATAATATAGATTATACTAATTATAATAATGCTAAACAGAAGAAAGCCATGAAAACCCTGTTCATTGGTCGAACACGTGAGCTGAGCGAACTCAGTCGCCTGTACCAGAGTAACAAAGCTGAGTTTCTCATTCTGTATGGCCGAAGACGGATTGGAAAAACCCGCCTGATCACCCATTGGATGGAAACAGCCCAACCGCGCGCCTTCTTCTGGGTGGCGGAGCCAACATCATCGGTTGATCAACTTCGCTCTTTTTCCCAGGCAATTTTCCGTTTTGAATCACCTCAATCCCAACCCCCGCAGGATATGTCGTATGGCAACTGGCGGACAGCTTTTGAAACCCTGGCTCGCATTTCTGAAAAAGAACGGATTGTGGTCATAATTGATGAATTCACTTATCTCCTGGCGGCTGAACCGGCCATATCCGCTCATTTACAGAACTCCTGGGATCACTCGCTAAGTCAATCGAATATATTCCTGATCATTTCTGGTTCTCATCTGGGGATGATGCAGCGCCATGTATTATCGTATCAAGCCCCTCTGTATGGGCGTTCTACAGCAAACCTGCTTCTACAGCCATTGCCCTTTGGAGTCACCTCCGATTTTTATCCTGATTATCAAGCAGACGAGAGGGTAGCGGTCTATGCCATGCTTGGCGGAGTTCCAGCCTATTGGGAGCGGTTTGACCCACAAAAGAGCGTGTCGAATAACATCCGGGCAGAGATGCTCAATTACAGCGCTTCCCTACATGATGAACCTCGATTGCTGCTGGCTGACTTTTTGCATGAACCGCATAATTATGTTTCTATTTTCCGCGCCATTGCAAATGGAGCCGGAACTCCCAGGGAAATTGCCCGGTTTTCAGGTCTCGATGAAAAGCACATCCCCCAATATCTTAATTTGCTGGTGGAAACTGGATTTATTGCCCGCCGGGTGCCGGTGACGCTACCGTCCACCTCCCGAATGGGCCGCCATTTCATTACCGATCCGTTCTTACGCTTTTATTATCGCTTTTTGGCCAGACGGCAGTCACAATTGGCTCTAGGGGTAGAGGAGCAAGCTCTGGAAGAAATCCGACGTCATCTTTTGGATTTTATTGGTACTTACACCTGGGAAGAACTTTGCCAGGAATGGCTCCTGCGGTCTACCAGTCAGCATCGTTTGCCATTTCTTCCCGATCAGGTGGGTAGCGCCTGGACCAAGAAAGCTCAGGTGGATGTGGTTGGGATCAATTCTATGGAAAAAACCTTGATCCTGGGGGAGTGTAAATGGAGCCCCAAAGTGATAGACCGTGATGTCTTGGAAAATCTGATCCAAAAAACGGAAGAATTTATTCCGACAGAGGGACAATGGAGGATCTACTACCTTGGATTTGCCCGGGGTGGATGGACCCAGGAAGCGAAAAACTTCGCTGCGTCTTATGGTAAGACCAAAATCCAGGGTGAAAACTGGCAGGCGGTTGGTATGGGCATCCTCGACCTTCGACAAGTTGATCAAGACCTGGCGGATTGGAGTAAAAGCAAGGATTCCAAAGGCGGGATTAAGTTCTAATATAAAAACGAATGAACTGTTGCTTTTGCCACGATATACATCAAAAATCGTCACTAAACCACAATCTTCCGAGCTATCGCCGGTAAGCATGAATACAGGTACGCGCTAAGCGCCAGGCATGAGGGAAAACCATTTATTTTCCCACAGATCAAAATAAGAAAAATTTGCCTTCCCGCATGCTTTGGCGGGATGCATAACTAACCATCTATATTGATGGTCAGTCTATCAAACAGTAACATCAAGATGCTGCACCCATTATATTAGGGTATTACGAAACGCTATATATCAAGAGCGAACCGTTTTATAGCTTTGATTTACCTCTTCCGATCTTTATCTGGCGTACCGCAGCTACTACCAGCAGAACCAGAATTGCTGAAGCTGCAGCTTCAGGCAACCCGTTTACCAGAGCGATGGGGGGCAACGCCGGCCAGGGTAAAAATCCTAATACCCCGATCATCCCCATGACCAGTATAGTGTTGGTGAGGCTGCCAGCAATACCACTGGCGATCAACCCTACGGCTGGAAGTTTCTTCAACGCTTGCCATACCAACCAACTGATGGGGCCAATGAACAGACGAGGTAAAACCGAGAGAAGCGGGTTGGTAAACCAGACATCGGTAGGCCCGGATGGGGCAACTCCTGCCAGGATCAAGCTAAATACCCCGAAGATCAGGCCAATCAGAGTTCCTACCACAGGTCCTTCAAGCACTGCACCGATAATGACTGGCACATGCATAATGGTCAGTGATGCACCAGAAAACCATGGTATGAATCCCCAATGAGTGATACCTAAAAAGATTGAAATTGCCCCCATAACACCTGTAACAACAATTTTTCGAATACGATCGTTCATTTCATCCTGTAATATTATTTGGTTTTTAATAGCTCAAGGGAACGCTGTCGAGCTTTGTTGAGTGCTTCACCGGCTGCTGCCAGGCCAGCTTCACTGGTATTTCCCAGCAGCAGTGCCAGTTCCATTTTCCTTGAGGCATCATCCAGAATATCCACACGAGTGGTAGTGCGTCCCTCGTCTACTTCTTTGCGAACGCTATAGTGTTGGTCTCCAAAAGCTGCCAATTGGGGAAGATGGGTAACACAAAACACCTGATGCTGTCTGCCAAGCCTCCACAGCTTTTCACCTACCATGCTGCCAACTCTTCCGCTAATTCCCTGGTCAATTTCGTCAAATATCAGGGTGGGGACAGAATCAGCTTTGACAAGTACATTTTTCAATGCCAGCATCAACCGTGAGGTTTCACCACCAGAGGCGATCTTCACCATAGGTTTCAACCCTTCACCCGGGTTGGGGGCGATGAGAAACTGCACCTGGTCTATCCCGTTTTCATCAAACTTGAGCGTTTTCCCATCTGGCATGGTCAACCCATGAGACTCATTCTCTTCATAAGAAACTTCAACCTGGAACCTGGCGCCAGCCATACTTAAGTCATTTAATTCAGTTTCGATGGAGGCTTGCATTTGTTGGATGGCTGCTTTACGAGATTGCGAGAGCATCACGGCACGTTCGGCAAGTTTTTGCACTTGTGCCAGCTCCTGTTCTTCCAGTTCAGCAATCCGTTCCCCTGCGGTTTCAATCAACTCGAGCTTGTTTTTCGCATCCACTCCAAATGCCATTACTGCCTGGATGGTTGCGCCATATTTCCGTTTCAGGCTCTGGATGAGGTCCAGGCGGTCATCCACCTGTTCCAACCGGCGCGGGTTATATTCGATCTGATCAACATAATCGCGTAAATTCCGGATCAGGTCAGCCAGTTCTTCATCCATATCTCTGACAGTGGCGGCATATTGCGCTAATGTTTTATCAATGCGCGCCAGGGCCGTTAATTTTTCTACTACCTGACCCAACCCATCCGAAAGGGCAGGCACATCATCGCTGCCTTCATCCAACAAAACCAGGCTTTCCTGCGCAAGGGCAGCCAGGGTTTCAGCATTCGCAAGCCGGTCGCGTTCCTGGCGTAAAGGTTCTTCTTCATCCGGTTGCAATCGTGCTGATTCGATTTCCTGCACCTGGAAACGCAGCAAATCGCTGCGCTGCAGGGCATCGCGTTCATTCTGGCGAAGGGCTGCCAGCTCTCGCCGCTGGTTCAGCAGAATATGATATTCCTTTTGATAGGCGCTCAAGGCTTCTTCACTGCCCGCATACCGGTCCAACAATTCGAGGTGACGGCGAGTATTCAGGAGCGAGAGATGCTCGGATTGCCCGTGAATATCCACCAGGTATCCGCCAATTTCCCGCAACAGTGTACTGGAAACACTTCTCCCATTGATCCTTGCCACACTGCGGCCTTCACGCCTTATTTCACGCGCAATGGTCATTTCGTCCGGGTCGTCAAGAAGCTCCTCCCGGTTCAACACTTCCAGGATGGAACTGCCATCTCTATCTTGAAGGGAAAAGGTTGCTTCCAGTAGTGCCCGCTCTTCACCTGCCCTGATCTGTGTCGTGTCGGTTTTTCCACCAACCAACACTTCGATCGCATCCAAAATGATGGATTTTCCTGCACCAGTTTCACCGGTGAAAGTGGTTAAACCCGAAGATAATTCCAGGTCAAGCTGCTGGATGATTGCGAAGTTTTGAATGCGCAGTTCTTTCAACATAAGCTTTCAACTCACCGGATGTGAATACCACCCAACCTGCCATAAACTGAAGTCGTAACCAGGACAGAATAAAGCACCTGCCAGGCAATTCCCAAAAGGCTGGATAAGCCAAAACCTGCTCCAAGTCCCAGCCGGGTCAAGACACCAAGCAAACCGATCACCAGGATGGGCAGGCTGCCCAGAGCGGTTGCGATGGCTACCCAACGAAATAATTGCATAGACCGCCTGCGTTTTGTGACCCAGCGCACTGCTTCTGCGATGATAAAACCTACAATGGGAGCCAAAAAAATGGTAAAGAAGCCCATGTAGCGGGCAATAAAACTGCCAGCAAACGAAAGGAAAACGGAAATGAGGATTGTCACAGGATAATCTACCCATGTGGCGGTATCATATACTTTCTGTTGGGAATGGACACACTCCTTACAGCGATATCCTGTCGGAGTTTTTTGTGCGCATTCTACACAGATAGGCCGGTCACACCGGTTGCAACGAAGCAATGTTTCTCTCTGGGGATGGACGTAACAATAAAGGGGTGCTTCGATGGGGGTTACATCCACAACCGGAGAGTTGTGTTCATTGTCGGGGGGTTGATTCATTTTTTTTCACCATAAATTCGGGGGGTTTGTTCCATGTATCGGTTGAGCGTCCGGTAAAAATATCCGGGGTTTTGAAAACGGATAAAATATGCAGATTGTTTGCTGACAGTAACCCGTACTTCATCGCCATCTTCCAGTGCAATGGATGATTGGCCATCTGCACTTAACACTGCGCAGTGCCGGGTGTGGACTCTGACGGTAACAGAAGCACCCTCCGCCAATACGATCGGTTTGGCAAAGGAAAGATGGGGCGCAATGGGCACCAACAGGATATTCCGCATTTCTGGAGGTAAAACAGGTCCACCTACTGCCATTGCGTAGGCGGTTGAGCCTGTGGGTGTAGCGGCGATCAGGCCATCTGCAACATAAGAAGCTAATGGGTAGCCATCCACTTCAGCGACAAGGTGCACTGGTCGAACCATATCTCCCCTGCAGATTGCCACTTCATTCAAAACATCCGATTCATCCAGGAGTTCTTTTTTTCGGTAATGATTGCTATGCAGCATCATCCGTTCTTCCAGCCGGTAGTCTCCAGCCAGCAATCGAGGGAGAATTTCATGCCAGCCTGTCCGCTGAACTTCTGTCAAGAAGCCAAAATTTCCCACATTGATTCCTAGAACGGGCAAACCTGCCGGACTGCACAGGCGTGAAGCCCGTAATACAGTGCCATCACCACCCAGCGCAATGAGAAGGTCATAATTACCGGTGTGAACCTGCCTTATGAGGGTTTCATCCGTATACGAGCTGGCGAAAAATACCTCTACATTGTTTTCTTGCAGCACACCGGCTAATTTATTGGATTCCTCGATCGAATCGGGTAATCCGGGGTGTGATAACAGGATAACTTTCCGGGGAATGGTCTGGATAGGGGTCATCAAGGATAATTATAACGTTAAACCCTGCCTGCATTCAGCGTGTGCAGTGCTGGTTTTGTTATAGATGCTGGTCGCAGATGCCACGGTAGCCACATCCCAGGCAGCGCGCAGGAATGTCATGCGAGCGTTCTGCTTCGCCTTCTTTTTCGACCCGCCGGATTTCTGCAACCAGATCAAGAAATTCACTCTCTACCTCTGTTGTATAGTCAATGGCAAAACTGCGGTTGCGGTAACGAATGATCCCATAGGAAGGACGGCGAAAAAGCGTTTTTTCCACCAGATAGCAATATGCTGCCAACTGCATGATGTGATTATCATATGGTTGAGAGGGAGCAGTAGTGCTCTTCACTTCCACTGGGATGAGAGTACCCTTTTGCTCTATCAGATAATCAGGCTTGCCGGCAATTCCCAGGGTGGGTTCGAATAAGGGGCGTTCGATGATCCGTTTATTTCCACCGCTGTCGTCGTACACAATTCTACCGGCGGGCAGACCACTTTCAACACGCTGGCGTTTGGCGCGCACCAGCATGATGATGGCAGCAACTGCCAAAATGACTGCAATAAGAAAGAGCCACATCATTTTCTTTTTCTGAGCTTATCGAATGAGCAGGAGGGTGGCAGCGATTGCTGCAACGATCAATGCTGCAGCCAGAAGGATCAACCCCAACCAGGTTGCCAGACGCGCCTGCCAAATTCTGGTACCATGCTGGCGGTGGAAACTGCTTCCTGCCGCCAGCTCTGATCTGTTTTCTGATTCGATCCCCTGCGCGTTGTACCACCAGGAACGTTCGCAATAGAGAAAACTACCCAGTTCAGACGCGCGGATGATCCGCATAATGACTACTTTCCCCCAGGAAGCTGCGCACGCAAGGCATCCATGGCTTTTTTCACGTCCTGCTCACGCAGGCTTAACGTCAGGTCTGCCCTGGTACGTTCTACGATGCCGCGCACAATATCCGTCTGGCGGCGTAATCCATTAGTAATAGCATCGGGGTAATCCAGGGTTACCAACACATCGTAGATGTCATCCATGCAAGAGAGCAATCTCTCTGCTTCTTCCGAATATCCCCGGCGTAATATATCCATGCATCGCCGGCGCAATTCACCTGTAACTTCTGCCAATCCATTCAGGTAAGTGGCATATTCTACCCCGAGTGTGTCTGGTGTAGGCAAAGACTGGTTTTGTACCAATGCCAGCGTGCAGTTTGCTTCCACAAATTCCTTGATGGCATCTTGAGTATATCCAGCAAAAAACAATTCAGGATAAGGCTGTAAATCTTTTTTCAATTGCGATACCAATTGAGAAGCGAGACTCAGATGGTCGTTTGCCAGATCAATTTCATTTCTATGGACAGCACGGATGGCATTAGCGCAGTGCCTGGTAAGGGCACGCGACTGCATTAATGCTTGATCACGTGCCCGGGTTCGAATTTCAAAAGCTTCGCGAATTTGTTCTGCAATAACCGGTAAATTTTTCATTATTTCTCTGGTGGGCTATCTGGTGGCTGGATAGTTCGAAATAGGTCATTTGCCAGCGCACCACTGGGGGGTAAATTAATTTCACCAAAATTGGTTTCATATTTTGCCAGGTTTTCTGCCAGAGCACGGTAGAAAAGTTTGGCACCTATGGGTGACATGATCAACCTGGAAACCACTGTTGCGGTTTGTGCATAAGGCACCAATTGTGCAAAATCGAAAACCAGTTCTGCAGGAGAATGGCTGATCCGCACCAGATTGGTATAGTTTGGTTGACAATCAACAGGGATGTCAAGTTTAATTGTTGTCATGATCATTCATCATCAGATAATCTTGATTTGATGCTCCTCTTGAATTATCCAGCAGACTAGAATGGAATTTCTTCTCCTGAATCTGCTTCACC
>JBDKSY010000039.1:0-3137 GCA_039680395.1 Anaerolineaceae bacterium
AGTGCCTTAATTGTTGCAGCATCAACTTTATACGTATCGGCAATTCCCCATAGGGTTTGCCCGGGTTGAACTACATGGATGATCGAACCATCTGGCATCGTGGTGGCAGTAACAATGGAAAATATCCGTTGATCAGTGGTTGGACCAAAAGTGGCAGTGATCCCTCCTGGGAGAGTGGGCACGGTGGTACTGGCATTGTATGAACCGCTGGTATATCCCACTTGGAGCACATAATACCATTTACCAGTAGAATCCTGGGCAGCGCCTGCACCCGCATGGATGTATAACCCAGCTTGCGGGCCATTCACCGGGCGCAAGTGTTCATAATCAGCCCAGTATGTGGAATACAGATCAGGAAAAGCACTTACACCGCAGGCGATATTTTCTGTTACAAAAGCCGTTGCACCGCCGCCATATCCGGCTGCCATTGCCCGGGCAGACGCATTAGGATAACCCATGCTTGCCAGATGGGTGCAGCTTTGATAACTGGCCATAGTTTCAGCAGTAGATTGTGCGGTTGCCATTAAAATGCCATCAACGGAAAGATCGGCATATCCATAGGATTCACGCAAGACATTTGTCTGGCTGATGAGATCCCAGGGAGAAGTTGGGGGAGTATCTTGCGCTGATACTGTGGATGAAGTAAAAAGCATCAGTGCTAAGAGAAAAAGTGTAATGAAAAAATTCTGCTTATGCATATTAAATAATTTCCCCTCCAATTATAATGCACCCATCATTTGATTTCCCGTGGAAAACTGATTTAAAGAAAAGACCGCGCCAGTCGGCGCGGTTTGACCGAAAGGTGTCTTGTTTCAGGTGGACATGGCCTCTGCAACAACCAGAAAATCTGTTGCCGAAATCATTCCAATCAATTCGCCAGCATCATCTGTTACAGGTAAATGATGAACTCTAAGGTGCTTCATTATCTGTGCACATTCTTGCAAGCTGGTACTTTGCTTGACAGTTGTGATGGGTGTGGTCATTATATCCCGCACCAGCATTTCTGCTGGGTTGTGGCGTGCAGCAATGATCTTGTCACTGATGTCTGTTGAAGTGATGATCCCATATTCCGCATTCTTTTCGCTTTTCTTTACAATGAGGCTGTGAATATATCTGCGACGCATCAAAGAAAGGGCTTGTTTTACGGTAGCATCAGGGTCAACATAGACGATCAATGTGACCATCCACTCACGTACAGTGAAATCCATTGGTTCCTCCAGTTGTGATTTTTGGTTCATCTTAGCCAACCTTTCTTTATTATAAAAGTGAACACGAATGAGCGCAAACACTTGTTACGAAAAGGATCATTCTTGTTGATCTTCACCTATCCAATCCCAAAATGATAAAGGTTCAATGAACTGATGCGCCGTCAGATCAAGTTCAATGGGGGTGATGGTGACATATCCATCTGCCAGGTCGCCGATATCTGTACCCGGTTCGTGTACACCGGTAGGTGCTTCTCCGCCGATCCAATAATATGGCTGCCCGCGAGGATCCTCGCGCCTCAATAATGCGTCCTTGTAGATGCGCATCCCCTGGCGGGTGATATGAAAGCTTTTTAGCTCTTCTACAGGCCGATATGGCACATTAACATTCAAGATCACTTCTTTTGGTAAACCATTCTTTATCACTGCACAAGCAACCTTGCTCGCTACCCAGGCCGCTCCAGTGTAATCAAGCGGTCCTTCAAAATATTCGGGTGCATCTACTGAGGTTGCGATGGCTGGAATTCCCCAAATACAGGCTTCCATAGCAGAAGTCACTGTTCCAGAATATGTGGCGTCATGACCAAGGTTGGCATTGGGGTTGATCCCGGTCACCACGAGATCAACTGGTTCAGGCAGCAGACCAAGCATTACTAGAGCCACACAGTCTGATGGCGCACCATCGCAGGCATATGCCTGCAAGCCATCAGATAGTGTTACTGGTTTTACGCGCAGAGGACGATGCAGGGTTTTTGCGTGACCAGCAGCTGACCAATTTCGATCAGGTGCGACGATAGTGACTTTGCCTAATGGTTGTAAAGCCAATGCCAGTGCATGCAGCCCGGGTGCATACACACCGTCATCATTAGTTACTAATATATGCATACTGTCTCCTAATAAGGGAACTCACACTGATACTTTATTATATTACCAGATTTTCAGTACTTTCGATTTGGATGAGTTAACAGGTCGGGTACAAAATATCCTGCCAACCTTGAGCTATCTGTTTTGCCAGAAGAGCTTGTTCATCTTGCGTAAGAAAGGCGGCATGTGTTGCAGTAAGCATGCATTGAGCAACTTGCAGCTTTGTGATATTAGCTTTGCTTACACCCAGAGCACATTCCAGCGAAAGGGATGTTTGCTGAATGGATGGGTCATCCGTATTGAGGGTCACCTGCAATCCATCAGCAAGCATTTTTTGAATGGGATGATGGCTCAAATCGTTCACCACGCCGCTAAGGATATTGCTGCTTAAGCAAACTTCAAAAGGGATATGCTGATCACGGGCAAGTTTCGCTACAAGCGGATCATCGAGAGTATGGCAACCGTGACCGATACGCTCAGCACCGAATTCCTGAATGGCGATCCGAACATTCTCTGCGGGTCCCCATTCACCCGAGTGAACAGTAAGGTGTATTCCATTTTGTTTGACTTTCGTAAAGAGGGGGATGAAAGGTTCTCCCGAAAATGCTGCTTCATCACCAGCCAGGTCAATTCCACAATAACCTTCGCTGCTTCTTTCCATAACCAGGTCAATGATCTTTTCAGCTTCTCGCAGGGATTCATGACGGTTCATCAGGACGATGAATTGAACCTGCATGCTCAATTGCCTGGCATAAGGCAACGCGGCCTCCTGCACCCAATCCAATACTTGTGAATAATTCCCAGCTCCTGCAGCACTTAATGCAGTAGGAGAAATCCGCAATTCCATGTAGATCACATGATCAGAAGCGGCATCTTCCAAAACTTCCAATGTAGTACGTTGGATGATCTCTTTGGAAATATAGAATTGGCGCAGCAGCCCAAACTTGCTTAAAAATACTGTTGAGGTGTGAGCATCCTCCGGCTGAATTTGCACCTGGCGAATGATCTCGTCCCTGGTGAATGGGAGATTGGGAATCGAAGGGGCAAGCTCAAGCAGTGTAGATACCC
>JBDKSY010000040.1:0-1953 GCA_039680395.1 Anaerolineaceae bacterium
TGCTGGGTTGGCGTGTCAATCAAATCGCTGAACACCTGGCAATGCCTGAAAATACCGTTTCGGTATCATTGCATCGCTCTCTCAAACAATTGCAAGAAGCCCTCGCCTTGCAAGGAGTTTCAAATGAACGAACTGCATGAAGAGTCAATTATTTCCACCCTGGAACATTATTCACCAAAACCAGGCTCGCGATTTTACAATCGGATGGCTGATGCTCCCTGGAGCCGGAAGAGAAAAGCTGTTCGTTTTATCAATTATCGTCAATTTGCGATTGGTATTACTTCCATTTTCATTGTCGCAATTGCTTTCAGTTCTTCTATACCGTCGGTACGAGCTGCTGTATTGAAGTACCTGGGTCTTATGGTAAGCTCATCAGAAACTATCCCCAACCCTGCCATACCGGCAGAAAGCCTGGTTGATAACCAGAAGGTAGGTGAGATTTCAAAACTGGCAGGGTGGCAGGTCAAAGTGCCAACCTGGTTGCCAGAAGGGTATAAATTCAATGATGCCATGTATGATCCATCAAATAGATTGGTCATTTTATCCTTCTTTTCAACACGACCACTCCCAGGAAATGACCCAAATATGACTATGACAGAATCCATAACAATCGTTCAGGCTTTGCATAACGATATCATCCCGTTGATGGTTGCTCCCGGCACAAGCGTAGTAGACATTATTATCCATAAAGAGCCAGCAGCATATGTCATTGGCGCGTGGGAAAATGATGCAGTCAGTGGGCAGGCAACCTGGAATAATACCTACCCGCTGCAAAATATTTACTGGCAAATAGACGATGTGTACCTTACTCTAAATACAAAAGATGTTCAGGTGAGTAAAGAAGATCTGATCAAGTTGGCTGAAAGCATGAAATAAGAGGTTTTCTGTAGAGAAAGACAAAGACAGGCACCCAGTGTATCAGGTGCCTGTCTTCAAAACCTAACTTTGAAGGAGGGGCAATCTTTTACCTAGCCACAAGAAGATGACTGCCAGGATGATGCCTGCAATCGCCAATCCTGCACCAAATTCGTCAATGATAAATGGAGTGATCGCTGTCTGAAGGGTCAGGGGGGTGAAAACCATCTGAACGAACACATTGTGACTGGAATGGAGCAAAGCAGATGGCCAGAGACTACCAGACTTGAGACGCAGCCAGTTGAATGCCGTATTGATACCCAACACCATGATCGTGAACATCACTATAGCAAACCATTTTGGGACACCCGGCAGGCTGTAATCAGCAAAGAGGATCAATGGCAGGTGCCAGAATACCCAAATCAAACCGCTAATGAGAGAAGCCTTGCCAAATGAGGTAACTTTCGCTAATTCTGGTACAAATAAACCGCGCCAACCAATTTCTTCACCGGCACCGGATAACAAGCCGGACACCACCCCAAAGACAGCCAGGTTTGCACTGTAGATCAGGATCTTCACCAAAGGTGATGCAGTAGTACTGACTACAGAATTGATTTGAGCCATTAATTCTGGATTGGGCACGCCACCCAGACCAGAGAGCCAGGTGATCCCATACACCACCAGACAGTAAACCAGGGGGATAAAATAAGCGAGTAACAGATACTTAAATTTGCCCAGCTTCCAGCCCATTCCACGCAGGGTTCGTTCAAAAATAAGTTGGGTGATAATTCCTGATATGCCTGGCACCCACATTAAACCCATTACCAGTATCCCGCCATAAACTTGCAATGTGCCTGCATGGATGATAAGTGCATAGAAAATAGAGGAAAGAACGAAAGTGATCGCCAGAAATGTGATGATCTTTTTGATTGGTTTGGAATGCATGAAAGAAATCCTTTTTGAGTATTGTAGAGGTACTGTTTACATATACGTTTCTTGTGCGCAAAGTGTGTAAACCGATTTGTATTTTACCCTTATCATCAGGTTGTGCAATAAGGAAGGCGATATTGAAGTCAATAATGGAAAACCAGTTTGACG
>JBDKSY010000041.1:0-5335 GCA_039680395.1 Anaerolineaceae bacterium
CGGTAATCATGCTGTTGATGAATGATATTGATTGCACCAGTGCCATCTACCAGTGCCAGCTTTTCATTGCGCGCCTGATAGATCATCCAGTTATCCCAACCTGCCCTGCCAATGGCAAATTTCGGCATGGTCGTAAAGCATGTTCGTGGATAGATAAAATAATCGCTGCCACCCTGGGGATGCAGCACACCCTGGTCTTTGATCTTCTGCTGTAACCAACTCGAAAGCTGGTCACCTTGTTGAATAGCCTCTTGAAAATTTATATCCCAACGCTGCCCGACAATCAGGAACTTTTCAAATTTCTGCATCACCCTTTGGGTGGTTGCAAGCATGTCGGGTAATGCAATAATATCTGCATTGAGGTATGTAAGGACTGGACTCGAACTGTTCACTCTTGCCAGCTCAAAAATGGAACTGACCAAAGGAGTACCTTTTACATTTTTTTCTACATCCGGCAGGTGTTTTAACCCAAATTCCCTGGCTGTTTCCGCAACACCCGCATCATCACCAGCCAGAATGATCTCCACTTCATTCCCCAGGTTCAACCAGGAAATAATCGCATTGCGCTGGATCATGCGAATATGGTCTTCTTCGAATGACTTTGGCGCAGTGAAAATAGTCATCCAGTGAGCTGCAGGTTTAACCATTCTTTGCTTCCTTTTCCTTCAACATCCGTTCATCCACTTCATTGAAAGCCTTATGCCTTATTCCGGCATTCAATGCTGATAGATCAGGGTGTTCCTGAACAAGATGGAGTACATCCCGCCATGTGAAATGCTCTTTATCCGGCAATAAACGGTAGATCATACGCACAGCTTCGATATCCTGTTGGGTATCCACTGTCCAACGCAACTCACCATAATCCGGTTTGGTGTTGTGATAATACATGCTGAAACGCCCTTCCACTTCATAAAGATAGGGCATCACATGTTCACGGTCATGTTTTTCAGTAGATTCCGTCCAGGCGCGTTCAAGAGCCTGAAAACTGGCGATCTCCACATCCAGCCCAATGGGAAAAGTTCGGTGCCAGGGTGGAGGTAGCCGGTTGGCAGCAAAATCCACTTTTCGGGTAGTGAACTCATCCAGCAGAGCATCAATTTCACCCGGATCAATCAATGGACAATCCGCGGTAATTCTCACAATGACATCAGCTTCAGCCTGCCTGGCAGCCTGATAATAACGGTCTAGCACATCAAATTGATCGCCACGATAAACTTTGATACCATGCTCTTTACAAAAGACTTCGATGGGATCATCGGCTGTGTGGATCGTGGTGGCAACCAATACATCGTCTATCTTTTTTGCCTGTTTTACCCTCTCCGATACCCATTGCAACATGGGTTTCCCTTCAATATCCAACAATACTTTCCCGGGCAACCGGCTGGAACTCATGCGAGCTTGAATGATTGCAACGACTTTCTGCCTGCTCATTTCTTTCCTCCGGTGGCAAGTTCATAAGCGGATAGAAGCTTTTGAAAATTCTTATTCCAATCCGCTTTTTCTACAGCCTTCTGCCGGGCATTCTGCGACATTTCTTTCAACAGCTTGCGGTTGGAAAAAGCATTCACAATGGCTTCAGCCATCATTTCAGTATCACCTCTTGGGAAGACCCATCCATGCACGCCAGGCTCCACCCATTCAAGATTGCCTGGGATATCCGATACAAGCGAGGGTATGCCACATGCCATTGCTTCCATGAGAGAAACCGATGAACCATCGCTATATGCGGCTGTCAGATACACGTCAGCACTGCGATAAACAGCGGGCAGTTCACCATTTCTGATCTTTCCACCCAAAAATACGCGTTCCTGTAAACCCGCTTGTGTGATCATTTCGCGAATTTCCTTCTCCTGCGACCCATTTCCGTATAAAAGCAATCGCAGGTCAGGAATTTCGCCCGCAGCGCGGGTGAACGCTTTAATAGTATCTTTCACACCATATACTGGTTCCCAGGAACGCAGGCAAAGCAAAACAAATTTATCCGTCCATTCCAATTCCTTGCGCAGGAAAGGTACGCCATTTGGTTTGAATAATTCAAGATCAACTCCCCAGGGGAAAAGCACGACCCGCTCTAATGGGAAATGATATTCTTCCTTAACTTTCCTTGCTACAGCATCGCAATCACCCACCAGTACGCTGGTGCGTTTCATGGCGTAAGTGGCAGTGCGTGCCAGCCAGGGATCAAATTTCACCTCATGCAGAATATCCGACGCCCAGGACATGGTGACGAGCGGTTTATAGCCTGTCAAAGCAACCATATACGCACAGGTATGTACAGGTCCTGCATGTACTACATCTGGCTTGATTTCTTTCAACACCCGCTTAAGATCCTTTACATAAGCCAGTATATCTCTCCAATGGAATGGCTTATCACCACCGATCCATTCAATTTCCTCTATACCCGGAGGGATCATCCTCGGTTGAGGGGTATATGGATTACTCTCCAATCGGAGAAGATAGATCTGATGGCTGGTTTGAGCCAGCGCTGTGAGAAAACGCTGGTCATGCGCGTTGAAATCACGGGTGAAGTAAATAACTTTCATTATGCGCCCAGGTCAGTCCAGCGAATTTCTTTTCCAGAGGGTATTGTAGCTAAAGTGCATGTACCAATCACAGCTTCGATCTGATCTGGTTTGATCGCCCCTGGTGTTGCAGGGCGCAGCACATCAAGCATTTCTCGGGTGATCACCGTTCCCGCAGGGATGTCTTTAGCTGCCCGGATGCATCTGCGCTGGATCACACTGGTATCCTTCTCGTTGTCTTCGATCTTCTTATCGCCAGAGCCCAAGGCACTTTCTAACCGTCGAGTGTTTTCCACCATCTCTTTCCAGGTTACTGGGTTCATGGCAAAGGCGTGATCTGGACCCTCGCGATGATTGTCATCGGTGAAATGCTTCTCGATTGCCCGTGCACCTAATGCAACTGCACCCAAAACGGTGGCATGCCCGGGAGTATGGTCAGACAACCCTAAAACTACATTCGGGAACATTGTCCGGTAAGTTTCAAGGACACGCAAATTGACATATTTCAGGTTTTCGAGGCTGGCAGTATAGTTGGTGTTGCATTGCATTAAAACCAGTTGCGGGTTCTTTGCCAGAATGGTATGCACCGCTTTCTGCACCTCGCCAATAGTCGCAGCCCCTGTCGCTAAAATTACAGGTTTTCCTTTAGATGCCATTCTATCAAGCGCTTCCAGCCAGTCAATTTCACCGGAACCTACTTTATAAGCAGCCATGTATGCATCGAGCCTGTCAATAGCTTCAAAATCATAAGGTGATGAGAAGTAATCAATACCAACTTCATCACAGGTTTTCTTTAGCTCTGGCGTCCAATCGAATGAAACGGAAGCATCGGAATACACCTCAAACACGGATTTCTTCCATTTTGCTTGGTGGCTTTGTTGTCCACCCATGGTACGAAAACCATAATCCGAAACGATTTTTGCAGCGGAGAAATTCTGAAATTTCGCTGCATCTGCGCCAGCTTCAGCAGCCAATCGGATAAGCATTTTAGCCCGTTCCAGGCTTCCATCGTGATTTGCAGCGATGTCAGCAATAAAGTAAGTCGGGTGATCTTCACCCAATGTATGTTTGCCTATCTGAATCTCCATTTTTTCCTCCATTTCATTATGAGTTTTCATCTTGTACATTAAGCAACCAGGGTATTTCGCATTTTTAATGGCCACAGGTCTTCGTATTCCTGATGAAAGCGGATGATACCTTCCTGAATGACAGGCATGGTCATACCCAATGCTTTCTCCAGTTTTGATGTATTCAAAGTTAGCAATGGTGAACGGGCTGCCAGCAGCCCACCTTCTTTCCATGAAATTGGTTTGATAAGCTTGCTATCAAGACCAAATGCCTCTGCCAGCTTCACACCAAAAGCATATTTGTTGATGGATTCACTGCTGACTACATGGAATACACCTTTCAATTCTTTCTCGATCATCATCTGCAGGAATTCACATAACTGCGTTACTTCCAGCGGGCAGAAGAAAATATCGGTAAAGCCATTCACCAGTCTGCCGGTAGTAAGGTTTGAAACAAACCATTCCGCCAGGCTGCGTTTACCGCTCATGCTCCAGCCAAAGAAGTTCACCCTGGCTATGATTGCGTCCGGGCAGGCTTGTATAACAGCCTGCTCCCCCCTCAACTTTGTGCGAGCATAGGTGCTTAATGGGTTTGGTTCATCATCTTCTCGATAATTTCCCTTGCTTCCATCAAAAATGGCATCCGTGGAAATATGCACCATGCGAAAACCATTTTTCTCAGCAGCCTGAGCCAGTTCACCTGGCAGCATTGCATTCAATCCTTCAGCCAGTTCTGGCTGCAAGTCACAGGCATCTACATTTGCCAGCGCGGCACAATGCACCAGTACATCAGGTTTGTACTGATCTATGAGCTTCTCTCCAGCTCCAGGGTGTCCAAGATCCACCATCACACTCTGGAACGGAGTATTGACCAGGCCTTTGGAATGGGTGATTCCAATCACTTCTGCCTTTTGAGATGCCTGCCAGGCAAAGTGAAAACCCAATAACCCGCTAGCGCCTGTGACAAGAACTCTGGTCATGCTTCCTTGCCCTGATTTATCGCTTCTTCGAAGGGTGCGATCATCGCCTGGATCTGTTCCAGTGTCATCCAGTTCGGGTTGGTGTCACTGGCGTAGCGGAAACCATCGGGTAAAGTCTGCCCTTGTTTTTCCCAGGCGTGCCCAAACCAGGGTGCTTCGGGAGGTTGCACAACAAACATATCCGATAATTCGATCGTGGTACGTGCTTCATCATCCGAAATGAGAACTTCGTGCAATTTTTCTCCGGGGCGAATGCCAATAACTTCGACTTCAGCTTCGGGTGCAATGGTTCTTGCCAAGTCAGATACACGCATACTGGGAATTTTCGGTACGAAAACTTCTCCGCCTTGCATCTGTTCTACACAGCGGATTACAAATCGCACACCCTGTTCCAGTGAGATCCAAAAACGGGTCATACGGTCATCCGTAACGGTCACTTTGCCACTCTGTCGCTGCTTGAGAAATACGGGTACCACGCTGCCGCGTGAACCGACCACGTTTCCATACCGTACACAGGCGAAACGTGTCTGGGTACCGCCAGCATAATAGTTGCTCTGAACGAACAATTTTTCCGCTGCCAGCTTCGTTGCACCGTACAAATTAACAGGGTTGACCGCCTTATCGGTACTCAAAGCGATTACCTTTTCCACACCAGCATCCAGCGATGCATCAATCACATTGCTGCTTCCCAGGATGTTTGTCTTGATCGCTTCCATGGGATTGTATTCACAGGCAGGCACCTGTTTGAGGGCTGCTGCGTGCACAA
>JBDKSY010000042.1:0-5174 GCA_039680395.1 Anaerolineaceae bacterium
GCAACCGGTGTAATGATTGGGCAGGCGGTTATTGCTCTTGGGTTTCTCTTATTAATCCCATGGAAGCGAGCATCTGATCATTCGTCGGAAAAGTAAATTGCACCAGGTTTTTCTCGATCGCAATTTCCCGTTCAATTTTTTCCAGGTCTTGAATATTCTTCCAGGTAACTACTGGATGTGGTAATTGTTGTATTCTGTCATTCAACCAGGCCATGCAATCACAAGGGTCCGGCTGGTGTGCTGCCAGATATTGAATAACAGCTTTTGCGCCATTAATTCCATCTTTGCGAGCCTGACCAACCAGTCCTTCTGAAGCTTTGCGCGACCAACCAGCCAAAAAGACACCTTCTATGGGTTTATTTTTCTCAGGATCAAATGCTTCGTAAGAGCAATCTTCAACGGGAAATTCAGGAACAGAGTTCTTCACATATTCGCCCTTAACCACAGGAAGCCCCAACTCCGATTCCACCTGGTTTCCAATTGCCAGGATGACAGTATCCGCTGGCAGGCATAATAATTCATTCGTTGGTTTGGCTTGCGGTATACCATCGTTCATTACCAAAGTATTTTTTGTTAATTCGACACCTATTAATTTCCCCTGTTCATTGCCAACGAACCGGTAGGGTGATGCCAGGAAGCGCACGAAGAACCGCGTGTCAGAATTCTTTTCTACTGCTTTTGGAAGACATTCGTAAAAAATATTATGAGCTTCTTCTGGATTTTCGCCAATAGCGTTGAGCAATGATTCGATCGTTCTCAATTGGTCATCAAGGTCTTCCAGATCAAGATTGGCAGAAATTCTTTCGAACTGCTTTTTTTCGAATTTAACCTCTAATGGGCCACGGCGAGCAACCACTGTCACCTGGTCAACTTTCAATTCATGGATCAGGTAACAGGAAATATCCGTCATCACGTTTCCTGCCCCAATTACCAGTGCCTTTTTCCCAATTTCAGGTTTGGCAAAGCTAAAAGGAGGCATGTTGTTGTAGTGGTACA
Organism: Anaerolineaceae bacterium; assembly: GCA_039680395.1. Taxonomy (GTDB): domain Bacteria; phylum Chloroflexota; class Anaerolineae; order Anaerolineales; family Anaerolineaceae; genus UBA4782. Next base: position 997 of record JBDKSY010000042.1, read on the forward strand.
CCACATCATTGGCATGATATATCCCCTGCAACTCCTCTCCGGGAAGACCGAGATGGCGGTTACGCTGTGCGCCGATACATACCAGTACTGCATCGAAACCTGCCTGTCGAAAATCATCCAGGTGAATATCATGATCAATTCCAACAGTCACATTCCCAAAATAGGTGATCTCTGGCATGGAGAGGATCTGCCTGAACTGAGAACGTAAACCTTCTTTGATCTTCAGTTTTAAAGGGTAGATACCATATTCTGCCAGTCCACCTGGCTTAATGTCACGGTTGAGTAAAGCTACCTGGCAACCTGCCTGTACCAGCTCGCGGGCTGCAAAAAGCCCTGCTGGACCTGCTCCGATTACAGCTACTTTTCCTAAAACGTTTTTGGGCATGGTATTCATTTTCGTAAAATTCTCACCTTGTGATGAAGTTGTCAATAGGGATTTCTAATCGAAAGCCTGGTGTTAGGTATAATTATATAATACTATGAATAATACATTTACTTCGCATCGTTTGTCGAATGGTTTATTGGTGCATTTGAAAGAAATCCATACTGCACCGCTTATCAGCCAATGGATCTGGTACCGGGTAGGTTCCCGGAATGAGATAAAAGGGAAAACCGGTTTATCCCATTGGGTGGAACATATGCAATTCAAAGGCACCCCTTCTTATCCTGCGGGTGTTCTGGATAAAGCAATTTCTCGTTTTGGGGGCATCTGGAACGCCATGACATATCTGGATTGGACGGCATATTTTGAAACCATGCCGGCTGACCATATTCAACTGGCAATAGAGTTAGAAGCCAGCAGAATGCATGAAAGCACCTATGATGTTGAGGAAGTCGAATCTGAACGTACCGTGGTCATTTCAGAACGTGAGGGAAATGAGAATATTCCCATCTTTCGCCTGGATGAAGCGGTGCAGCGTGCCGCGTTCGATGAACATGCATACAAAAATGAAGTGATCGGCGAAATGGAAGACCTGCTATCCATTAAACGCGATGATCTCTATCACCATTACAAAAGATATTACGCACCATCCAATGCTGTTTTGTGTCTGGCTGGCGATTTCGAAACCAGAGAGATATTGGAGAAAATTGAAAAACTGTATGGCGGTTTAAAGAACGAAGAGACAGGAAATCCAACTATTCAGCCAGAAGGCGCAATTGAAGGGGAGCGTAAGGTGGAAGTAAAAGGCCCAGGTGAAACAGTATTTGTTCGCCTATCCTATCGTGCCCCTCAGGCAAACCACCCGGATTATTTTGCTTTTACCATTCTTGATAGCCTGCTGGGTGGGCCAAGCCCAATGAATATGTTTGGCGGGGGAGGGATTTCCAATAAGACCAGCCGGCTTTACCAGGCTCTGGTTGAAAAAGAACTGGCTGTTGGAGTGAATGGCAGCCTGCAGCCGACCATAGACCCTTATTTGTATGACATTACCGTCACCGTGCATCCTGAGAAAAAGGCAGAAGATGTTTTGGTAGTTTTGGATGATGAGATCAAGAAACTCCAGGATACTTTTGTTCAGTCCGATGAAATTGCCCGTGCTGCCAAGCAGGCACGTGCTCAATTTGTTTACGGTGCAGAAAATATCACCAACCAGGCTTTCTGGATGGGATATGCTGAAATGTTTGCACATTATGACTGGTTTGAGGAATATGTAGACCGGTTGCGGAAAATAACTCCGGAAGAAGTGAACAGAGTTGCCTGTACCTGGCTGCAAGCTGATCACAGAGTGGTGGGTATTTATATTCCCGAGAATGGCGGGGAGGAAGCATAATGAACAATGTAACGATCAACTGGAAACACCTCCCTGGTGCTGATGATATCTCGCGCAGCATCCTGCCAAACGGAATTACCATTTTAAGCCGCTCAAATTTCAGCAGCCCTTCGGTATATGTAACAGGCTATTTGAACTGTGGAAGCCTGCAGGATCCCCCCGAAAAACTAGGGTTAGCCAATTTTACTGCCCACCTGCTGACGCGAGGTTCCGAAAAAAGGTCATTTCGCGAGATCTATGATTCGCTGGAAACTGTAGGAGCCAGTTTTGGCATGGATGCCAGTGTACACACTTCAGGCTTCAGCGCAAAAGCGTTGACAGAAGACCTGCCTTTACTAATGGATATTCTCTCTCAGGCATTGCGTCATCCTACTTTTCCTGATGATCACCTCGAAAAAGTGCGTGCACAATTGCTGACTTCTTTTGCCATGCGGGCACAAGATACCAGTGAAATGGCAGATATGGAATTCGACAGGCTGCTGTTCCCAGATCACCCTTATGGGCGCCCGGAAGATGGCTTTGCTGAAACCGTGCTTCCTATCCAGAGGGATGATATTGTATCTTTCCATCAATCTCAGTACAGCCCGGAAGGAATGGTGATCGTTGTGGTTGGCGGGATCTCTGCCAGTGAGGTTATTGATCTGGTTCAAAAGTCATTTGGAGATTGGCAACCAGACATCCATCCCGAGCGAAATGGTATCTCGCTGGTCGAAAAGCCAGAACAGTCCATTCGCAGTCACATAACCATCCCTGGAATGAGCCAGACCGACCTGGTGATGGGCACCTTAGGACCGTATCGTACATCACCGGATTATTTCCCCGCAGCAGTCGGCAACAATATCCTTGGGCAGTTTGGTATGATGGGTCGGATCGGTGATGTTGTGAGAGAAAAAGCTGGCCTGGCTTATTATGCCAGTACCAGCCTGAATTCCTGGAAACAGCTCGGGTCATGGGAAGTCTCAGCAGGTGTGAATCCGGATAATTTACAAAAAGCGATTGACCTGATCATTTCGGAAATATCTCGATTTGTGAGCGAACCTGTCACCGATGAGGAGATTGACGATACTAAATCCAACTTCATTGGAAGGTTACCCTTAGTAATGGAGTCAAATGGTGGGGTAGCAGGATCGCTGTTAAATATTGAGCGTTTCCAACTGGGGTTGGATTATTACCGGCAGTACCCGGCCATTGTGCAGGCAGTAACGAAAGATCAGGTATTGGAAACCGCACAGAAATACCTGGATCCGAACGCGCTAGTGATCACAAGTGCAGGTATTGCCAAAGGCAAAAATGGTCACACTCCATAGTGGGATTGATCTCGTTGATATCACACGGTTGGAAGGGTTGAAACCCGAAATCCGCATACGTTTCATCAAACGTGTTTTTACCCCAGGCGAACAGGAAGAAGCTGATCAGAATCCGAACCGCCTGATGGGAAAATTTGCGGTGAAAGAAGCAGTTGCCAAAGCACTTGGCTGCGGAATTGGATTGATCGGGTGGCAATCCATTGAAGTGTTATCGCGAGAAAATGGTGCTCCTTTTATCATCCTGCATGATAAGGCGAAAGCATACGAACATGAAGCAGGCATCACTAGCTGGTCAATAAGTATCACGCATGAAGGGAAATATGCTGCTGCAGTTGCCATCGCCCTGGGTGAAGATCCCTCATTGGGAATACCCGGATAAGGGGAATGCACCATGCGAATTCTCGCAGTAAGTGATCAAGAGCTGGCAACTATTTACTCCCCTCAAATCCGTGAGAGGTTCAGGGATATCAATCTCGTAGTCAGTTGCGGCGATCTTCCCTATTATTATCTGGAATTCATCATATCCATGCTGGATATCAACCTGTATTTTGTGCGGGGTAATCATGCCCATGAGGTGGAATACAGCGAAAACGGTCAAAAAATGGCACCCTGGGGGGCAGTTGACCTGCACCGCCGGGCTGTGCGCGACCCAGGCGGGTTGCTTTTGGCAGGGATGCAGGGCAGTATCAGATATAACAATGGACCTTACCAATACACTCAGGGGCAGATGTGGAATATGGTTCTAGGGCTTAGCCCATTGCTGATGGCAAACCGAATTTTATACGGTCGTTTTCTGGATGTGTTTATCACCCATGCTCCTCCCTGGCAAGTTCAAGACAGAGACGACCTACCTCATCAGGGATTCAAGGCATTCCGCTGGTTTGACAAAGTGTTCAAGCCCGCATATCATCTGCATGGACACATCCATATTTATCGCAGAAATGAGATCACTGAAACGCAATTCTTCGATACCCGGGTGATCAATGTTTTTGGGTATAAAAAACTGGAATTTGATCTGGAGCATGTGAAAATACCTTCACCGTTGAAGCAGGTGAGTAAGTAGAAACAGGATCTTTTTATGGACGACAAATCAGACCTT
>JBDKSY010000043.1:0-31122 GCA_039680395.1 Anaerolineaceae bacterium
CTGAGCCGGTATCGTTTACCGCCATCAAAGCCAGCGAGGGGGATAACTGGACTGACGCGCAGTTTGCCCGCAACTGGAGCGAGGCAAAAAGACTGGGACTGTGCCGGTTGGCGTATCATTTTGTGCGTTTCTCGGATAACGCCCAAAAACAAATGGACTTGCTGTTGCGGACGGTTAACCCTGAGGCACAGGATCGGCTGGTGCTGGATGTTGAGGCTGCTGACGGCTGGTCACGGGCGCATATCACCACCACGCTGAGGGTGTGCCTGAACATCCTCAGGGAGCGCACGGGACGGTATCCGATCATCTACTCCAGGGCTGGCTGGGTTAATCAGTACCTGGACGTGAGCGCGCTACCGGATATAGACTGGTGGTTGGCTCAGTATCGGCTGCCGTATGGCTATCCGGCCTATACACCGGAAGCAGCCTCCCCTCCGGCGCTGCCGAAGGGCGTTAAAAACTGGCTGATCCACCAGACCGGTGAGCGCGGAGATGGAAAATCGTTTGGCGCCGAATCTCACTACATCGATACTGACCGCTGGAACGGGACGGCGGAGGATGTAAGGAAATATTTTGGACATCCGGCACAGGAACCAGAATCAGAGGTTCCCTTGTTTCAGGCGCGGGTGAACGTTGATGCGCTGAACGTCCGCTCTGGAGCCGGGATAAACAACTCCGCTATCGGGCTACTCCGACTGGGGGATGAGGTTGACGTCTACGAGGAGCGGGAGCGCTGGTACAGGATAGGTGCTGATAGATGGTGTGCCGGCTGGCTGACGATTAAGATATCAGAGCCGATAACAGGCGGATTGGACGCGCCACTCTATAGCCAGAGCGACCCGGCTTGGAGATATGACAGGCTCGGAAGATCAACTACCATCGGCGCAAACGGATGCCTGCTCACTGGCGTTGCGATGCTGCTTAAGTACTGGAGCAAGGACACAGATCCCAGACGGCTAAATGCAGCGATGAAAAAGGCAGGCGGATACTCCGGCAACCTGTGGATATGGGAGGCTCTGACCAAACTCTACCCCGATATAGTGATGGATTGGGACAACTGGATCGTCAGTCAGGGCGGGTACACTCTCAGCCGGATAGATGCACTGTTGACTGCCGACACTCCGGTTTTGGCGCAAACAGACTACAACCCGGCAACCGCCTATCTTGACCAGCACTGGGTACTGATGACCGGCAAACAGGGAGATGATTATATCATCAACGATCCTGTTGACGGGCAGAGAGTACTGTTCAACACCAGGTACGGGGAGCCCGCCAAAAAAATATTCCGGATCGCGGCGTACAAAAAAGTTAACTGATTTGAAAATTATTGCCGGCAAGCAAATCAGCCGGTTTTTTGTTTTCCTCCGGCGATGATGGGGTGGAGCCAGCGATAGCCAAACCGGCGCTCCCCATCCCGGGGACCATACCAAAAGCCATGCCAATGACCGCGGCGCAGGTGGGCACGCTTCCCTTTTCCGGTTGAGGCAGGTTCCTGGGCAGACTGGGCACTACGTAAGATTCCCCCGATTACCCGTCCAACTTCAAAGCGCATTGGTTTTTCTGCCTGAACGAGTTTGCCCGCCTTTTCTGCCCCCCGCCCATACTGAGGTCTGAAAATTGATTGTTTGGGCTGCCGGCCAGGCTCAATATCCGGAGCGTCCGAACAGAGGTAGAGCAGCAAAGATACCAGCGGAGTAATTTCGTCTTTGAGCGCAACCAAATCAAAATTTTCAAGCCTTTTATCGCCTGGTTGTACGTAAGACTTGGCTTCTTCAATAGCTTTTTTAATTGCCGTAAGCACAGACCAGTCGCCAAGATGTAGGACTATCGGAACCAGACCGGTATCGGTGAGCAACAAAAGGCGCAGTTCAGGACGGTTTTGGTTGGTATCCCACTCCAGATGAGCCCAAAAGCCGGTAAGAGCAGTGTCTGAAAACATACGACCTGGCGTCTCAATAAAAACACACCATTCTGGCAGGTGGTAAAAAGCGCGGGAAGGCAACGCGTCACTCAATCCTGTCTCAGCCAAGGCATCTGTGAGAGTAGGATCGATGGCATAGGTACCGCGGGAAAAAGACCAGGTGCCAAGTGCGGTTAAACTTGCCAAGGGCGTCCGGGGTGGAGTGTTGATCGCAGCCCAGCCAGACATAGGCAGCAGGCACCAGTCCGGCCAATCCGGCAGATCGCGCCCCTTCCCGGCGCGGAAATCATTAACCATTTCGACCATATGCGGAAACAAGAGCTGGATGTTATGCAGCTCCTGATCCTGTTTGTCGAGATGTGAGGGGTGGCGATTAACGCGAGGCATTAACTGGATCGCATTTCCCGGTCAATCAACCCCCGGACATACTCAGACTGGTTGGGTTTGCTTCGCAGCCACTCAATCATCTCCAACGGTAACAATAAGGATATTTGCTTCATCGATTCACTATAAATCGGCGGGCGACCGGCAGCTGCCTCCTCTACAATCGTATCAAAGGCGTCCTCGTACTCAACATATTGATCAGGACATTGCTCCCACATGTCCATAGCCTCTTCCCGGGTTAACGGAGTCAGGCTATCGTGCTCACCCTGCCAGACCGTCAGGTCGATACGGTAGTAGGCTCCGCCTGCGGTTTTGTATAGATGGGCGCTTCTGCCGGTTGAGGAGCCTTCTGCCAGCAGTTTTGATGTTTTCACTGTATATCGTTTCCCTTTTACAATTTTGCTAAAATTTTCATCGGGTCTCATTTTAATCCTTTTCTCCCTGTCTACGAGGCGGGCAGGGACGCACCAATTTGTGGTTGTTAAAAATCCCAGGCAAAAACCTGCTCAAACCGGTCTCCGCCAAACGCGTACCAAACTCCCTCCAGATCTGCATAGTAACCTGGGCGCTCGTTCCAGGTGTCGCTCCAGCTTTCCAGCAACGGGGAACTCCAACCGGCAATCTCACGGTCAAACATCACTGCCCACTCAATCGCCGGGTGTACTGTAGTTGTATAGTAACCTAACACTGTGCCCACATATCTGATGTCACGATCCCCTATGATGACCAGGTAGTCTCTGAGGGTCCGTCGAGGTAACTGCACATCTGATAGCGAGGCGAGGTCTTCCGCTCCAAACACACACCAACCACCATCTCCACGTTCGCCATCGTCTATAATTTTATTTTTCATTTTAAGCTCCTCTTTTTTGTTTTTAGTTATCGCCATCATCAAAATTAATTATTGCTGTTTTTGGCGCGCTATCAGTCAGATCAACCGCCAGATCGCTCACGAGCATCTCAACCTCGTCCCCATCTATCTGTATCAGTGCAGTCTCGTCGTCGCTAATATCAACTATCTCTGGTATCAGGCCAAGCTCTTTTGCCGCTCTGATCCGATGGCAACCCTCAACTGCCAGCCAAAGCCCATAACACTCACTCCAGATTGCCCGGATTGCCGGGGTACCAAGTGTCTGCATCGCTGCTTTTACTTCGTCGAGATGTTTTTCGTTGTAGTGTTTGTGATATAGGGCTATAGTTGTCGTCATTTTTCATCTCCTTATCTATAACACAATTATATATACATATATATGTTATGTCAAGGGGGAGGGGAGATTCTAACAAAACGTTAACAATTAAGGCTTTCTCCCTCTCAGATTGAGTGCATTAATCACAATCCCCATCTGGTAACTGGTGAGGCTATTCTGTGTGCAGCTTCAAGGTCGGTTTGAGCAATCATTAGGTACCGCTTGACCATGTCCAGGGTTGAATGCCCGAGTATCTTTTGTAGGGTATAGATATCGCCTCCGTTGCGCAGATATTGGATCGCAAAAGTGTGGCGGAAGCGGTGTGGGTGGCAATCCTGGACACCAGCCCGGGCACCGATCCTTTGGCATTGGCGCAGGACGTTTGCCCGATCCAGTCTCAGCCCGTCATCGGTGGAAAATGCCGGCTGATATAGAGTTTGATCTGGTTTGGTCGTTAAGTAGCGCCAGAGCGTTTGCCCCGTCCTGGGCGAAAATGGAATCGTACGCTCCTTACTACCCTTACCCATAACAAAGATATTGCGGTTACGCAAATCCACATCTTTAATCTTGAGATCGCAGAACTCAGAGACGCGGATTCCAGTATCTAACAGTAATAGAATCATCGCTCGATAGCGGTCCACAAAATGGAGTGTGTTCATTACTTCCCGCCGGCCTATACTGTAATATGGCTTGGTTTTGTTGAGTGAGGCCAGGATGAGCCTTATATCCTCTGCAGTAAATGGCTGGATATCTGTCACTTCTGGTTTTGGCGGAGTGATGAGGCGGATAGTGTTTTGAGGTACTATTGATCGTGCTACCCCCCATTGCCAGAGCGCAGATAGCCCGGTATGGTAATTCAGCAACGTTTTCTTTTTTAGTCCTTTCTGGGCCGCCATGAAACCCTCAATCATAGATGTATCAATGTCGCAGGCTGGGAGATCATCTCCAAGATAGGTGGTTAATTTTTTGAAGGTGTTGCTGTAGTCAGCGATGGTGTGAGGAGAGAGTATAGACTCCGCATAAAGCATATAGCCATCGATCATTTGATAAAGCGTGAAGTTTTTCATCCGTGAGGTCTCCAGAATTTCCGACATAGTGTTGATAATGTTTGTTCTGGTGTGGGATATAAAAAAGCACCAGTTTTTTTTTATACCTGGTGCCTTTCTGAGAAAAAACCGTGATGTCTAAAGTCAAAAATCCGTGATGTCAACAGTTCAAATTTTGAAGATTTTCCTCGTTGAAATTAGAACATATGGGCGCGATAGGACTCGAACCTACGAACCTCACGGATGTGAACCGAGACTGGAAAAAGGAAGAAGTTGACCTCATGGTTAGTTGTGCAGGGGATCCGTGAGGTTTATAGGTTGTCTATCCGTGTGGTCGTAAGGCATTCAGGATATTAGAATATTATCGTTGATAAGGTGCTATTAGTAAGTAATGTTTGTTAGGGCTGCCTGGTATTCCAGGGCTTGAGCTTCGGGTAAATTTCCATTAAGCTGGATCAGCGGTTGTAATGGCAGCCTGGGCGTCTTGAACGGTCCAGAGCGCAAAAGTGGGCGTTGGGGGGATAGCGAGTGTGGGGGTAGGGGGAATCGGTGTAGATGTAACCTCAACGATCCGGGTAACCTCGACTGTCTGGTTGACGATCCTGGTAACTTCAACAAGCTGAGGTGTGGGAGCTGCACAAGCGCTGAGGATAGACAGGGGGATAATCAGAATTAAATAAAAACTGTTTTTTTCCATTTGATATCTCTAAAGGTTATAGCTTTATCGTCATGCCAAATTCATCCTTGAATTTACCAATTATGATAGTGATCAGGTCCACTAACCAGCCGATGGTTGCATAGCCAAGGGTGAGAGTATATAACCAGGATCCACGGCCGACATACCAGCGATGAATACCAAGAAAACCAAGGAAGAGACAGAGCAGGAGAGTAATGACAAAATTCTTTTCGGATTTATTTTCCTCTTTTAGAGGAAGGCTCTGTGGCGCGGTATTGTTGGTCATATTCTTCAACCTGATCGTCTCTGTCTCAGAATCGACTTCCAACGGAGATAATTTCTCGATTTCAATGTTCACGCCGAATGATTCGCCCTCATTGCCACCGGTAATATCTGCGACTGTCACCAGAATCAACCAATGAGCATCCATCAAAGGAGCAAGTTCCTCGGCAACATTTTCTGAGAGATAACCTATCTGATCATCGTATGAGTAGACCGCAATGGCATTATGGTCATATGGATTGGCTGGCTCTCGTTTCAATACGAGGTAATCTCCAATATCAACTGTTTCGCTGATTATTTCTTGGCGATCGGTGCCGTCAATGTTTTTCATGGTTACACCGACAACCTTAGTGAAAAATTTCTCTCCCAAAGTAACCTCCGATTTAAGAAATAATTAAGTGTTTAGAACATTTTTGTAAAAATGATTCCGCTTTTGTACCCTTGTAAAATAAAACATACGTTCTATAATAATTAATCTCAACGGTTCCTGAAAGTGGGCATAGAAAAATATGACAACTGAACTTCACTTTTACGATCCCAATCACCCGGACTTATCGTTTACTGTGATATTGAAACCAAATTTTTGTAAAACTGAGGTAGAGAGGGCAACGCCTTCTGGGGAGTCGGGTTGGATTTCCCGGGTCCTAATAATCGAATCAAGTTCAGTAAGTGCTGATACTAATTTATCCCGAATGTCTGATGGCAGCGAATCTACCGAAACGACTTGAATACCAGGACGCGAATATCCCAAAATATCACACAGTGTATAGTCCTCATTCTTTTCGCAGATGCGATATGCTGTTTTTTTTCCTATATTATTTTTGTTGCCATTCATCAGTTGAGTAAGATAACTGTGGCTTATTCCTAAATATATTGCATAGTCATCCTGAGTGGCTCTGCCTTGATGGACTTGATACAGTAGCCAATTCTTTTCAAAATATTCTCTTAATGTTTTTGCTGTCATTGTGGATTTGCCAATTATGACCCTGATCACTCAGAATCGTTATTTTCACTAACAATAAACCCATATTTTTTCAAAATTGCAGACGAAATATTGATACCCTCACGGGAATCGGGTTGAATCGACTGAGTTCTAAGGGTAGTTTCGATTTCTTCAAGAGCAAAGGAAAGGCGTTCTCGAAGTTTTCTAGGTAATGAATCTATTGTGATGTTTTGAGAATCTGATCTTGCATAACCCTGGATATCCAAGATAGTTGGATCGTGCCTAATTTCAGCGATCTCTTTGGATTTAGACAGACTGACTGTTGTCCGTTTGCCCGCCATAAGCTGTGAAACATAACCCTGACTCAATTGGATATGTTCTGCGTATTTTTTCAGAGAAGATCTCCCAAATTCTAATTGGAACTGTAAAAAATCTTTTTCAAACCATTCCGCCAAAGTATTCATAGACATTTCCTGTTTTAACTCATTGTAAAGAAATAGTAAATCCCATCTTGACAAATTCATAGCTATCAGCTAATATACAAAGCATATAGCAAACTAAGTTAGCATGCCGTAACAAAGGATATCCAAATGCAAGTAAACACCAACCAAAAATCAATTGCTGAAATCACAAATAGATATTTGGAGTCTATAACGCTCAAGACATTCATAGAGGATCTGGGAATTCAAACCAGCCGGCAATCGGTCTGGCAGTGGAAATCAGGAGAAAGTAAACCTTCTCTTGAGACCTTGAAAAAAGTAATCACCAACCCAACTGCAGCTTCCTGGGCCAGAGAGTGGGCGCGGGAGTGCATGATGGCGATTATGGTTGAGTATGGTTTTGATCCAAAAGATAAAGTAATTTAATCGAGGAGATAAAAATGAAAAATAAGTCATACGAAATTCTTTCTGAGTGGTGGCCGCTGCCGCTCCTAATTGTTGTTTTGATTCTGCTGCGTCTGATTGCATAAAATGGCAAATCAGCTTGTTCGAGAAGCGTTGCCTGGCACGTGGGAGGACGCAATCCAGCTCTGGCTGAGCCGGCAGAATTCTCCCAACACCCGCCGTAGTTATGAAACATCCTTGCGTCTGCTGATGCGCTATAGTGGGAAGCAGCCCTGGGATATCAGCCGGATGGATATTAATCAGTGGCTGGTGACGCTGCAGAAAACCTGCGCTGATACAACTCTGGCAGCCAGGCTGACAGCCATAAGTTCGTTTTATGGATTTATTCTGCAGGATTACATCATCAAAGACGCACAGGGTAACGACAGAACACTTCGGAAAGACAACCCTGCCCTGGGCGTGAAACGCCCAAAAATCAATCCGTACGGAAAAGCGACCTGTCTGGATATAGACGGAGCTAAAGCGCTTTTGAAATCCATCAACCGAAATCAGATCATTGGCAAAAGGGACTATGCCCTTTTCCTGGGATACCTGATGCTTGGGCTGCGAAATTCGGAATGGCGGTCGGTCCGGCATGAGGACATTGAACTGAGACCAGCCGGGATGGTGATCCGGTACAACGGAAAAGGGAAACACAATCAAACCAAAGAGTTGTTTGAGCCGGTGTTCATAGCGATCCGAGAGTACTGCATTCCGGAAGGCAGGGAAAGCGGGTTTATTTTCCACAGCTATGGACCGCGAGGCGAGATCCTGGAGCAGCCGGTCTCGGCCAACTATACACGGCGGGCGCTGAAATATTATGCTGACAAAGCAGGCCTGAATGCGGAGGTGCTGCGGGTGCACTCTTTGAGGCATACTGCAGCGCTCTTGCGCAGGGAGGCGGGCGATGATGTGGAAAAAATCCAGGAATTTCTGGGACACAGCAGCATTTCCATTACTCAAATTTATTTGCACACCTTGAAAACCGCTCCAGATAAAACCTGGCAAACAGTGGCGCAATATCTGGGCGTTTGAGGCTGTTTTCTGGTGTTGATAACCATTGTTATCAACACCAGAAAAGCTTATGACAAAGATTGGAGGCATATGCACGGTAGATTTCATGGTTCAAATATAAGGGTTTTTAGTCCAAAACCAAGAAAGGGAGAATGACGGGATGAAGATAGGCGTTGAATGGGTTATCTACCCTGGTCTAATCATTTTCGGAATATTGATATTTCTTCTTTACCGTAAGTTGGTGAAATCCGGTTACGTCAAATTTGTTAATATTTCCTTTCTTACGGGGGTAGTGGCGATGGTAGCTGTGCTGGTTTGTGCACCCTTGATTGGATGGTTAGCTGTTTGGAAGGTCGTGCTGGCAATAGGACTGGCGACAGGACTCCTGGTGTTGGGATCCTATATTATGCAAATTCGGGATCTGGCAAAAGACGATCGGGATCTGGCAAAAGAACTGAGGGGCGATGACGACCAGACTCGTTAGCGGATATGGGATGCACACTGAAATCGCCAAGGCAATCTCAGCATGTCAGACCGCAGATATACATCTCCGGAGAATGATTAATGAACGACCTGGAGTCAATACACAGTTATTACTGATTGCCAAGGTGGTGAGCAACCTGATGGAGATACTGAGCTCGCTGATGGTGATCAGGGAAATCGCGGAGGAATCTAAATTGATGATTGGTATAGATGAGCTTTATCGGTTTTTAGCAGGACAGCAGGTGACTACTCCAAAAGGAGAAGGTTGTGTTGTTGGTCGCGTCAGGGATGGAAAGGAACCAATTAAAATTCTGGTTTCTCTGAAGTCTCCGGAGGGATCGGAAGAGAAAATTGTTTACAAATGCTCTTTGGAAGATTTGGAGCTGGTAAAAAAATAAATCCGGTCTGCCGTTCCTGCGACAGACCGGAAGAGGTGGATCCCAGTCGGGACACTCTCCCATTATAACGGAGGACTGTATGACAATGATTGAAAAGGATCTTACCAGAGTTGAAGCGGTAGTCCTGAAGGCAATACTGCCTTATAGCCGGCAGGAACTGATCACCCGAACCCATCTTGTGGCAGTGGTTAATAGGATGGGATTTAGGATCGAAGAGCGCGCGGTGCGAGATGTGATCAAGAACCTGAGACGAAAGGGCTACTTGATTTGTGCCCTACCAGGTGTAGAGGGTGGGTATTATATAGCTCAATCCCGCAAGGAGTATGAAGAATTTCGACAGAAAGAATATATTGCCAAAATCAGTGATATGTCCAAGACAGTAAGGGCGATGGATACCGCTACCATAACGCAGTTTGGTGACGCCCAGCAGTTGGAATTGAACCTGGATATATTATGACGCGACCTATTATTCCCCCCAGGTACGTGAACATTCCAGCCGGGTTGGTTTATGACACCAGTTTGTCGCCGGCTGTAAGGGACACTTACATACAGTTAAAAGGGCTGTCCTGGGGTAAAGATAAATTGGATGAGATACCAATAAAACAAATCATGGAGGTAACCGGAAAATCCCGCGCCACGATCTATGGGCACCTGGCTATTTTGAGGGCTTCGGGCTGGCTGCAGTTCAGTTCCGCTCATCATAGCGGCTTAACCTGTCGGTTTACAGAACCGACTGTGGCTCATGATCAGGCAGTAAAAGGCGACATAGTGTCCGAAAATCTGGATTCTCTTAATGATGATGTTAAAGAATCTTTTAATTCTTTACATCATCTTAGTAATGAATCTTTTAACTACCCTGCAACAGTCCAAAAATATGGACAGCAGTCCAAAAATCTGGACTGTAGCAATGGCTATCACGACCTTATTGATGCGAATTTGGAAGAAAAATTGAGTCGGGTGGGATTGTACCCGGATATTCTTGGCAAGGTTGCTGATATTGCCCGCCGTGATGGTTGGGATCAAGAGCACCTCAATCTGCTGGCAGACGGGATACTGCAGGATATTGGACCGGGAAATGGTCCTGGTATCTTCTTGTGGCGATTGGAGCGAGGGAAAAAGCCAATCACTGAGAAGGACAGAGCGGTTAATAAGCTCGAAAAATATCGTAACTTATCCCGTGAACAAAGAGAGGGGGCATGAGAAATATGGACGAAATTCTTCCCTCAACTGATATCCCAGCGGTTGAATTTGCCAGGCGTAAAAAACATAAACCAGACTGTGAAGTCCCGGCTTGGTCAATCATGGCAGAGGATGGAAAACTGCCTCCCTGGAAGATGGTACAGGACGCGGCGAAGAAAACATGCGTTGACTGTAGTCTTTGCGATCTTGGCAGCATGATGATCTGTGCAGATTGTCCGGCGATTGAACTGCTGGAGTTGTTGATGGAGCAGGTCGATGAAGAAAACTAATCAGTAAATAAGGTGAGAAATGAGCAAAGAAATCAGAACATGTCCTATTATCACCAAGAACGAGGATGAATCTTACACAATTGTTTTTGGGCATTGGACGCTTGACGGAAACAGCATCCTGTATGTGGGTGACCATGCAGATGCAAGATTGACAGACCAGGAGCTAGATGAATTGTATATAGTGCTAAAGAGGCGCGAGGTTTGTAAAAAACTAACAGAGATAGATAAGGCGATCGAGATGTAGCAAAATGTCCATTATTTCCAATTCAGCTTGGTATATGGAAGTTATAGTGAGGTGAAAAATGAAACGAAATAACTTAACAGAATCTGTTGAGGATCGCCCGCTACCAAAGCGAATTTTAGATATAAGAACTGTTTATGGCAAACGAGATGATCGGATTTGTGGAAACTGCATACATCTAAGAAAATTGAAGTTTTCGAGAAATTATTATAAATGTTCGTTGTCGAATTTTTCTCATGATTCTGCAACAGACTGGCGTAAACATTGGCCAGCTTGCGGCAGATTTGAAGAGGGAAGTGATGCATGAACACACAGGTAGTCGCTATCAGAAGGGGCTAAGTGATCGGGTCTGTATATTCAGGATCATGGTCATCCTTCACCACCCGAAAACTGGTCACCCCGTCCCACACGATCCGGCCTGAATCTTTCGGCGTTTGTGGCAGGGGCGGCAATGGCTCAACGTCCTCGGGGCGGAGATCGTCAAGAGGCTCGTATGTGGGTTCAAACTTCGGCTTCGGGGGCATGAGGGGATTCTACCGCGAAATTAGAACAGATGTGCACTGAATAATTTTTATGATTATGAGCGGAAATGATCCGAAAACTTGGAAAAGACGGGAAATTTGAGGTAACATCTTGATGCGGTAGAATAAGTGTGTCCACAGAATTAAAGGCAATTAATTACTTAGAATAAAAATGATTATAATACAGAAATATTAAGAGACGGGAAAAATGGAGAAACTTATGACTGCAGAAGTAATTGATTTGTTCTGTGGTATCGGTGGATTAACTAAAGGTTTAAATGATGCTGGCTTAACGGTTGTTGCTGGGTTTGATAATGATAAAACATGCAAATATGCATATACACACAATAACGCTGCGGAGTTCCATTTGGCAGATATCAGAGGGGTGAAGGAAAATGAGATTAGGGATTTATATAGTAAAAATGCAATAAAAATTCTTGTTGGCTGTGCACCTTGTCAACCTTTTTCACAATTGAGGTCAAAACTCGGAAAAGCAAATCTGTTAGATGAAAAATATAATCTTCTAAATGAGTTTGGAAGAATAATTGAATTAGTGCGCCCAGATATCATATCAATGGAAAATGTTCCTCAATTAAGAAAGTCAAATGTTTATTCGAGTTTTATCTCATTAATAACAGAACTAGGTTACTCGTATGATGCAAAGGTTATAAACTGCGCAGAATATGGAATTTCACAGGGAAGAAGGCGTTTTGTCTTGGTTGGTTCATTGCTGGGAGATATTCATTTGATTCCTCCAACGCATTTAGAGAGGCCGGCTTGCGTACGAGATTTTATAGAAAATCTACCCCCTATTAAAGCAGGTGAAGTTGATGAAAATGATCGCTTACATCATGCCTCATCTCTATCGGACATAAATGTAAAACGTATTCAAGCCTCAAAACCTGGAGGAACATGGGAGGATTGGCCAACGGAATTAAGATGTGAATGCCACAGAAAAAAATCGGGAAGAACGTATACATCGGTGTATGGAAGGATGAGTTGGGGCCTGATAGGACCAACTATCACAACACAGTTTTATAGTTATGGCACAGGAAGATTTGGTCATCCAGAGCAAGATCGAGCACTTTCGTTAAGGGAAGGTGCGCTATTACAAACCTTTCCGCCTGATTATAATTTTCTTGACCCTTCAGTTCCATTTTCCTTTAAAGATGTGGCTAGGCATATCGGAAATGCGGTTCCGGTAAAATTGGGGGAAATAATTGGAGAATCCATACTTAAACATTTGAATGATTTCAATTTATTAACATAAACACAGATGGGAAAATAGGTTGTGAGAGATAAATATAATTTTAATATCTCCCTTAGTGTCTTAAATCACCTCGGAAGAAATCTTTATCGAAATATCATTACAGTTATTGGAGAAGCAGTATCAAACTCATGGGATGCTGATGCTCATAATGTGTGGATAACTATTAATAAAGATAATAACTTTATGGATATTCTTGATGATGGAACTGGAATGTCCGACGAGGATTTTCAAGAAAAATTTTTAAGGATTGGATATTCAAAAAGAAAAAGCGGAACCTGCAAATCCTCTCTTGGTCGTCCTTTTATTGGTAGAAAGGGGATAGGAAAACTTGCTCTTTTATCATGCGCGAGTAGGGTACAAATATTGTCCAAGCAAGAAAAGGGTGAGCTTGTAGGAGGAGTTATTGATAATTCAAAATTAGATCAGGCAATAACGGATGACCTTAGTTCGCAAGAGTATGTTTTGGAACCTATTGATAAAAGTCTTGAAGACAAATTTACCAATTCTGCACAGGGCACCTTGCTTCATTTTGAGGAAATTTCTGCTGGCATAACCAACACTGTGGATTACATCAAAAAGGCAATAGCCTTATATTTTAGATTCTCACTATACGATAATACATTTTGTATTTTTGTTAATGAGGAAAAAATAGACGAGTCTTTTTTAGAGGAGATTGCTGGCAATACGCAATTCTTGTGGAAAATAAATCAATTCAATGAGCCGATATTCACTTTTATGAATGAACTACAGGTCACTATAAATTACGATTCTGAGTTAAGTATTAGAGGCTATATTGCCTCGGTGAAACAACCGTCTAATTTAAAAATACGTGGTACACAAGAAAAAATCACAATAGACTTATTTGTCAACGGAAGATTAAGAGAAAAAGACATATTACGACATATTCCCACTGCGCGGATTGTTGAAAACTATGTTTATGGACAGTTACATTTTGATGAATTGGATGATGGAACTACAGAGGATGTTTTTACAAGTAGTAGGGAAAACATAATTTCCGATACACCAAAATTTACTGAATTCCTAAATGAGATTGACCGGATATTTAAAAAGATACTTGATGAATGGGATGATTATCGCAGGAAACATGGAGACGACGGCGATATAGATAATAAGAAAATATCCCTAAAGGCACGAAAAGCCCAAGAATTATTTAATACTACATTGAAAGAAATAGAAGGAGATTCAAAAGTTTTTTCCCAGAAAGGAAAGGTGGAGGAATGGGCTCGGGCATTATCTGAAGAAGCGCAGTTTGAAATTCCATCGTATACAGAATGTTTTATTTCCGAGAATTTACTTCGAGAATATATCAAAGAAGTTGGGATAAGTTTGACGGAAGAAGCAGAAAGTAACGCGGAAAAATGGAAGAAAAGAGAACTGGATAATAAGAAGATTGCCAATATCAGCTATGATATAAGGGCATCAACGGATAATGTTAATTATCTTGATATGGATTCTTTGGCGAATTTAGTAGATAAACCTAAAGATAAAATTAAGGAACCTAGTATCGGAAGATCGGCAACAATGTACAAGCCTATTCGAGATGCTGTTGCACATACTTCTATTATTACGCTATCAGCCAAGCAACAATTAACAGCTGAGTTTGGAAATATCAAAGCACGATTATTAGAATTATTACGTCAAGTGAAGAGCAGTGACTCATAAAGAGGCTGACAAAGATGATGTTGTTGAAAAATAATAAAGGATATAATTAATACCCGTGCTTTTACATGGGGAAAAGGAGAATAACATGTCCGATAAAATTACTTGGGAACTTTTATGTGAAATTTAACCTGAGCTACTGAATTTATTACATGAAGTTAAACGAGTTAAAGATGATCCCGATAAACCTTCATTTTGTGCAAATCGGGAATGGTATAGTACACCTCGACAGGATGGCAAAACCTTCAAAGCAAAAATGGTCGACCTTGTTGGTTCGAAAGCAAAAAAGAGAATTAAGCCTCTAAATTCACCTCAGGCGTATGACATCGCATATAAAGTGTTGTATGATGCACTTCCTAATTGTAGAAATTGCAACTGTCTTTAAATAATTATATTTTAAGATGAATGAAGTATAAGAGCATTGGAGTGTAGAGCTGATGGAGTTGGTAGAGAATGACCAAGTAGAAACACATCTTGCTTGGCTGGCGAAAACCCTACCAGCGACAACGATCGATAAACTGCAACAAACAATTCGCCAGGTAGTTGAGGGGGAGGAGGGTTATGGGCGGATTGTTATTGAGGTCCGGAACCGACGAGTGACAATGGTTACTGCGGAAATAAGCTATAAGGTCGATTAATAGTCTACCTTTTATAAGGACATATTTATTAGCACTCTTCATAACAGTGGAACAGCTGGTTTCCTAATTGAGGTAATGGCTTATCTGACGAAGAAGCTTTTCCGGGAAACGGGAGACTAATGGATACAGAAGCTCGCATCCGGCAATTAGAACGAGAAAATGCCCTATTGAAAGAGGATAGAGAAATCCTACATAAAAACTGCCTATGCATTTAAGCCAAACCAAAAAAGAGCATTGTTGCAATTACTGTGTGAATATGTTACACTATTGGTGTAATTAGTTAGCCCAACGAGGCATTGATCCCGGGGCTGAGTATCTTATATAGATATTCGGCACCGGGTTTTTTATTTAATCACTGGAGGGAAGATGGACTGGTTGATCGAATTGTTAGATAAAGTGCCATTGGATCAGGCGCTGGCTGTGTCGGCTTTTGCTATTATCGCCAATCGGCTAATTGCCGGTTTTATTACCCCTCTCTTTGAAAAATATAAGCTGGATAAATTCTGGCTTATGTATATTTCTTGGATTGTGGCAGGGCTGTTGGTCTGGGCAACAGATATCAATCTGTTTGAAGCATACATCCCGAATCAATTGATTGGCACAATCCTCACTGCATTGGTCGCAGGCGGAAGTGCGAATATCGTTTACGACAGGACCGATGCAGGCACTACGGTTGTGATTGAAGGGGCGAAGATGAATGAAAGCCTCAAGGACATCAAAGAATAATATGTCAGCCAACGACTGGGTTGCTATAATCGGTCTGCTTATTTCGTCAGGAGTAATCTCAATGATCATCGGGGGAATAATAGGAAGAAGGCAAACCAACGCTCAGGTGAAGCAGACAGAAGCCTCGGCGTTAAAGATTGAGAAAGAAGCCCAATCTACAGCGTACCAAACACTATCCAAGACCGCACAGACTCTGTTGACCGTTGCAGAGACGCGCATAAAAGTCATGACTAATACAGTCCAGTGCCAGGATGAAAAGATCGCGAAACTTGGTGAACAGATATCTCAATTGAGAGAACAATTGCAGTCTACCCAGGAGAGTGTATTTCAACGAGACGGAAATGTCAGAATGCTCGAAATGGATAAAACACAACTCCAGGAGGATGTAGCCAGGCTGCAGAGCGAAGTCTCGGCACGGGACCAGAAGATAGCAGAGCAGAGTGAACTGATAACATCGCAGCAAAACCAGATCAAAGCATTGACGACTGAACTGAGGGAAGTGAAAGCGCAGGTGGATAAGTTGGAGAAGGGGATGTCTTGATGCCTACTAAGCCGAAGACACTATGCACTTATCCCGGATGCTCTAACCTTGTAGTCTCAGGGCGATGTGCTCTTCACACAACCTCGACAAAAGTTGAAGGGGAGTTTATCCGGGACCGAGAGACTCAACGACTGTATGATCGGAGCTGGCAGAAGCGCAGAGCTTCACAGTTAGCAGCGCAACCGTGGTGTGAATTATGTTTGCGTGTAGGCATATATACACCAGCAACCGATGTACATCATGTGATCTCTCATAGAGGGGATAAAACAATCTTCCGCAGCTCACCTCTCAAGTCATTATGTAAAAAACATCATAGTCAAATTACTGTTAGAGAAGTCAAGGGGAGGGGGTTAAAAAAGATTCAAGACGGAGGGTGTCAAGCGCAGGTGGCCAACGACGCGGAAAAAAATCCCAATGTGGAGAATCCAGATGCCCGCTAAAAAGCCTGCGGCATTGCATGTACGACATGACACAAAGGCGGACAGGGAAGCCCGAATTTTGGCAGAGAATCGGACAAAATCGGAGCGGGACCTGCCGGCGGAAGCGCCTGTCGCGCTGAGGAATCATAAGGATGCCCAGGCGGTGTGGCGCAGGGTCATACGGGAGTATAACGCGCTGGAGGGCAAGCTGGTGAGCAGGCTGGATATGGATATGCTGATGGATTACTGCGTAGTGGTGGAGCAGATCCACGAGCTGGACGCGATGCGCAAGGCGGCATACCAACAGTGGCTGGAACTGGGACCGATAGCGCAGGACTCCAAGGAGAATCTTGCCCAAGCAAGAACCAAAGGCATTGGTCTCAAAACGCAGAGCGAACTGGAACAGCTGGCATTGAAATGGGTCAACCAGGTCAATGAGGCATTTGAGACTGTTGTCAAACTGGATTCCAGGGTGGATCGGAAACGGAGCCTGGCGATGCAATATATGCAGAGTCTCTATATGACACCCAGGTCAAGGGCGGGAGTGGTACCTGATGGAAAAGAAATCCCGGAAGAGCCGGATGATATGGACAAGCTGCTATCCGATCAATTTGAGCAGTTGGTGAATGCTCAGGCGGGCAGCGATGACTGATGTTACCCTGCACCTAGGAAACTGCGTGGATTATATGAAATTCATGCCAGATCAAAGTGTTGATGTGATCTTGACGGATCCCCCGTACGGATATTTGAAGCATAAGTTGGATAAGCCGTTCGATGAGATTGTGTATTTTGAAGAGGTTGACCGGATTCTGAAGGATAGCGGATTCTATGTGTCTTTCGGCAGGGGAACAGCATTTTACCGCTGGAACACTCAATTGGCAAGCCAAGGTTTTATTTTCAAGGAAGAGATCATCTGGAATAAAAGGATGTCGTCCAGTCCTTGTCTTCCGATACAAAGATTTCATGAAACCGTTGCTATTTATGCCAAGCGGAAAGGAAAGATTAGAGAATCGAGAGTGCCTTATATAGAGGTTCGATCTGAAAATATCGGCTTAATTGCCAGAGATGTAAAAGAAATTAAAGCCGCTTTGAAGTCAAGAACAAGCTTTGATCAATTGGACAATTTTCTTGCTGTCTATGAGAGCACAGGAGTTATCAAACAGGAATATGGTGAACAAAGCACAAACAAGCATGGTATTACCCTGGGTAAGAGTTTTCGAAAGACCAACAAAACTGTCAGCTTAGCGAAGTCGATTGCTTGCGGAATGAAAGAGCGCAGCATTATTGATATTTCGAGCAACCATTACAACGGAGAGCACCCCACCCAGAAGCCAGTTCGACTGATGGAAAGGTTGATGTTCCTGGTATCCGACAAGGATTATGTGGTTCTGGACCCATTTATGGGATCCGGGTCGACCGGAATTGCGTGTGTTAACCAAGAACGAAATTTTATTGGTTGTGAAATTCTACCAGAGTATTACGAAATTGCACAACGGCGGGTAACCGAAGCCCGAAAAGAAAAAACATTGGTCGGCGTAAAAGCGGGCGGGGATGAATGAAGAAGCTCCTGTTGGTGCTCTTAACCGTTGTGATGCTTGTCGGGAGTATACCCATGCCGTTTTGTGAAGCCAAAGCGGACCGAGCGGTGCAGTTTTTTGAGATGCTGAAGCACACCAAAGGGCGATTCGCTGGCCAGCCATTTACTTTGCTACCCTGGGAGCGCCAGATCATCCGTGATGTATATGGTACTCTCAAAGAGAACGGTGCCCGCCAGTACAAGTATGTATATGTGGAGATTCCGAAAAAGAACGGGAAAAGCGAACTGGCCGCCGGCGCGGCTTTGTATCAACTTTTTGCAGATGGAGAAATAAACGGCGAGATTTACGGCTGTGCCGCTGACCGTGACCAGGCAAGCCTGGTATTTAATGTAGCTGTTGATATGATCAAGAAGACACCAGCGCTGGCCAAGCGCGCCAAGATACTGGAATCTACCCATAAGATAATCGATAAAGTTTCTGGGTCTATCTACAAGGCGGAATCTGCCGAGGCTTATACAAAACACGGTCTGAATTTATCCGCCTGCATTTTTGACGAACTACATGCCCAGCCCAACCGGGAACTATGGGATGTGATGACTTTTGGCGCGGGCGACGCCCGTTGGCAGCCTATATGGTGGATTATCACCACCGCGGGAGACGATCCTGACCGTGTTTCCATAGGTTGGGAGCAGCATGAATACGCTGTGAAGGTGACTGCTGGTGAAATTATCGATCCTACCTGGTATGTAGCCATCTACGGCTACGAGGGTGAGGATATCTATAATGAGGATAACTGGGCTCTGGCAAACCCGAGCCTGGGACACACGATCACGATTGAATCCATGCGAGAGGCAGCTGCTCGGGCGCGATCCAAACCCGCCGACGAACGACTGTTCCGCTGGCTGCGTCTGGATCAGTGGATCACGAGCAAGCTTACAACCTGGTTGCCGCTCGATTTATATGACCAAACGGTGGGGGATTGGGATGAGTGCGACCAGGAGGGCAAGGATTGCTATTTGGGACTTGACCTTTCCACCACGACCGACCTATCGGCGATTGCACCCATATTTCCGCCCCAGGTATCCCAATTGGATTGGCGGGTGTTGTGGGACGCCTGGATCCCAAAAGAAAACATGATCGAACGAATCAGATCAGACCGTGTGCCCTATGATCTGTGGGCAAAAGATGGTTGGGTTATTCCAACTGAGGGAAATGTCATCGACTATGTAGCAATTAAAGAACGAATTTTAGCGTTATCAAAACGGTACAAAATCATTGAGGTAGTTGCGGATCCGGCGTTTGCGACCATGCTCCTGCAGGAATTGCAGGATGCCGGGCTGAATGTGGTGACAGTCCCTCAGACGTTTGTCAACTTGACGGACCCGATGAACCAGGTGGAAACGCTTTTGAAGAGCGGAAAGATGACCCATTTGGCGGATCCGGTGGCCAGGTGGGCTTTTGGTAATACATCGATCGCGAAAAACGGATCGGGACTAATCAAGTACGTAAAGGAGACCCGGGGTAAGAGTGTGATCCGGACCAAGCGGATTGACCCGATGGCAGCAATGATCACTGCAATGTGTAGGGCACGGTTTTATAAAGGCCGTGTGGATATGAGCGCAGAGATCCTGAGTGATGACTGGGGGATGTGATGGATAGGAAGGCGTGCAGTGAAAATGCTTAAATATATGGATGACCTGCTGCTGGTTCTGGGATGTGCGGTGATCCTGTATGGCCTGTACCAATGGAATATTGTGGTTACCTGGGTAGTTGGCGGAGTCATGTTGATTGGTTTTGGCGTACTGATCGGGATGGGAGATAAATCGAAATGATTATCCGACGATTGAGAAATGCAATTGCTCCAGTTCCCATGACCACCCCCGAACTCGTGGAAACATTGAATCTTACCGGAACCAGTATATCAGGTCAGAATGTAACCCCTGAGAGTGCAAAAAACATCCACACCGCCTATCGGTGCATCAATGTGCTCAGCGATGATGTGGCAAAAATGCCCCTGCAAACCTTTGTTTCACGGGCAGCGGGCGAAATTGAGCGCATGCGTCCTGACAATCGCTCCATGAATATATCCTGGTTGCTGGAGATCAGCCCGAACCGGTGGATGACCCCATTCGTTTTCAAAAAATCGATCATCATGTGGCTGTTGAATTACGGCGCAGCCTATGTATGGGAGCCGGTGAGACGGCCGGGAGGCAGACGGGAATTGTTCATCCTGCGATCAAATGTTACCAGGCCCGTGTTCGATGACAAGGGTGAACTGTGGTATGAGGTGCGTTGGCAATCAGGCATCCCAACCTATATTCCTGCAGTTGAGGTGATGAGTCTGTTGATAAATTCTGCTGATGGGATTACCGGAAAATCGGTGATTTCTTATGCGCGAGAAACAATCGGCAGACAATTGGCTGCGCATGATACGCAGGCAAAATTTTATTCGCAGGGGTTAAATCCAGGCGGGATAATTTGGATGAACGGTGAACTCAACGAGGCAGCCAGAGATAAGGTACGAGAATCTTATGGAAAGGCGATGAGCGGCACTGCCAATGCATATCGACTGGCGGTACTGGATACCAAGGCGAGCAAATTCGAGACGATCACGATGAAGCCAGTGGACGCCCAGTTTCTGGAGTCCTTAACGGATAACGACCTGCAGATCGCAAATTTCTATGGGATGCCGCTGTTCAAACTAAACGCAGGCAAGCAAGCATATAACTCCAATGAGCAAGCCAACCTGGATTACCTGAATACCACGTTGGATCCCTACCTGGTGCAATGGGAACAATCTGCAGCGTTGAAATGGCTTAGCCAGGAAGAACAAAATAGCACCTATTTCCGGTTCAACCGGGATGTCATTTTGCGAACGGACGCGAAGACCCGATCAGAAGTGATCGAAAAACGTATATTTTCCGGCGTGATGACCCCGAACGAGGGACGCCAAATCGACGACCTGCCAGCCTATGAGGGCGGAAATAATCATTATGTACCTGCCAACATGGTGGCAATAGAAAATTTATCAGCAGGAGGAACGAATGCCAAATAAAGAACCTATCCGCTGTTTTGAAGGAACAGCCAAACCCCATGAACGATTCTGGAGTTTTCGGGATGCCACAGAAGAAACCGAAGCTGAACTGGAATTGTATGGATATATTTCTGAGTATTCCTGGTTTGAGGATGATATCACCCCAGCCATGTTTAAGAAAGATCTAGAAAAACATGGAAACGGAAACCCTATCATTGTCAGGATCAACTCGTATGGGGGTGATGTGATCGCAGCCAGTCTGATGCGGACGATGTTGATGGAATATCCGGGGAAGGTGACGGTACAGATTGATGGCATTGCGGCCAGCGCAGCCACAGTGGTTGCCTTAGGCGGGGACCTGGTCCGGATTCAGGATACCGCCTATTTCATGATCCATGATCCGCTGGTCACGTTCTTTTACGCATCTCTGAACATAGAGGATCTGAATCAATTGGTGACCCAACTGAGCGCCATAAAGGCAGGAATTGTAAACGCCTATGAAGGCAAAACCGGACTATCCCGGGACAAACTCTCGAAGCTGATGTCGGCTGAAACATGGATGGATGCGAACGAAGCGAAAGCGAAAGGATTTGTGGATGAAGTCATAACCGGAAGCGAGAAAAAAGCGGCATTACCTCAAAATGCAGCGATTATAAACGCGCTGCGCAACTACATCAATGTGCCGGCTGAACTGTTAAAGCAAGAGCCGGATATTGAAACCAAGCAGGCGGTGGAGCGTCTCCGCGCCGAAGCCAAACTATTAATCTAACAAGGAGTAGAGAAATGGATCTAAAAAAGTATTTTGACCATGCGAACGCGGCAGAGGAGACTGTTCAAAAAATTGCCGCAGAGCTAAATGACCTTTTTGAAAAAGGCCAGACCGAGGAAGCGCTTGCGCTTCGACCAAGACTGGATGCGGCTAAAAAGACAGCCAAGGAAGCCCATCAGTTGTACCTATCCATGCAGGCAGCGACTGTATCTGACGCGGACCCTGCGAAGCATTTTTTCCCGATTGACGGTGATCCGGAAAAACCAGAGATTAAAAATCTGCGAGCTTCGGACGAATACCGCAAACAATATTTTGACGCGCTCAAAGCAGGGGCATCCCCCAAATCCATCATTGAAGGACGCCATAGCGCTGAACGGTACGGGCGGCTGATGGATGCTCTAACAGAGACCGGCGGAACACCAGCCGGCAGCGAGGGCGGATTCCTGAACCCGGTTGACTTTGACAATATGATCGTCGAACGCAAAAAGCAGTTCTATGATTTGGCGAACGATGTCAATGTAGAGGATGTGACAGCCTATTCAGGTTGGCGCGTCATTGAAACTGCGGCTGCGGCTGTGCCATTTGCCCAGTTGACCGAAAATACGGACATGCCTGAGGCGGAGAATCCCACCTACCAACGGATCGACTATGCGGTTAAGGATTACGGAGGCTATTTGCCCGTGTCCAACTCTCTGCTGTCTGATACACCCGCATTAATCATGAACTATCTGTCAAAGTGGTTTGCCCGGAAGGTAGTGCTTACGGATAACAGCCTGATCTTGCCGAAGATCAACGCCCTAACTCCGGAAAACGTCACTTTCGCCAACCAGGCAAAATTGGCAGATACGATCAAGAAGACTCTCAACAAATCGCTGGATCCGGACGTTTCCGCATTGTCCAGCATCTATGTCAATCAAACCGGTTTTGATATTCTCGACCAGTTGAAGGATTCACAGGACCGCCCGCTATTGCAACCCGATCCTGTGAATGTCACCCTGAGGCGTTTGTTTGGCAGATCGGTGATATTGCTTTCTGACCGGCTGTGGGGAAACCTGGCGGGAACACCCGCAAAAGCCAGAATCGGCGTTGGTTACGGAGCGGATTTCGTCACCATGTTCCGGCGGGCTGCTCTTGAGATGGCTGCGACTACGATAGGCGGTGATTCCTGGCGCAAAAACAATACGGAGATCCGCGGGATCATGAGAGCAGACTGCCAGACCTTCGACAGCGATGCCTTCAAACTGATCACAGTTGATCTTGCCTAAGGCGGTAAGGCATGACAAACATCCTGACAGCTGCGGAGGCAGCAACGATATTGCGGTGTGAGGCAGACGATCTCAATATTTTGGACCTGCTACCCCAGATTGATGCATACATCAAGAACGCGACCGGAAGGGATTGGACAGCGGACAGTCCCATCTGCGAGAGCGCTAAAAGCGCTGCCAGGATGTTATTAGTTTTGTGGCACGAGAACCCTGGCATGATGCAGGGCGGTGAAAGTGCCCTGAATTTTGGTTTGCGCGCGGTTTTGGTGCAATTGGAAGCCCTGGCGCTGGGATATCAAGAATTTACCGGAAGGAATGGCGCTGGCGGCTGTGTTTTGACCTCCGCAGAAATTGGTGATACGGTCAGTTCACTGGTTGGAATTATCGGTGTCAGCGGAGATCAATCGACAGCGTTTGAGGAGGTGATCAGCATCTCAGGACAGATCCAACAGGTGAGCGCTGAGGATCTATCCGGTAATTGGTTCAGAGTCTATCTGACCTCACCAGGTGCATTGTGAAAATCGGTGAGAATGTCACCAACCCGGGAGAACTGCGAGTGAGGATCACGCTGGAGAATCGCGTCATGACCCAGGATACAGGCGGGTTTTGGCATGAGGAAGTGACGGTATCCCTGCCGGTGTGGGCAAAATGGAGGAACGCCTATGGCAGTGAATCCTGGGTGGCGGCGACGAACGGAGCGACCGAGCCGGCGACTGTGCGAATCCGTTATCAGGTGGTAGATCCAACCTGGAAGGTAGTGAAGGGTACAAAGGTCTATGAAATTATCTCGATGGACGACATTCAGGAAAAACACGAGTACCTGGAGCTAAAGGTGAAACGGGTGGCAGAAGGATGAAGGCGAGCTTATCGAGCAAGGGAATCGAAGAATATCTGGAAGCGCTGGCACAAGCGGACGGCGACGTCGACCAGGCAGCTAAAAAGTCTTTAAGCGCAGGGGCTGAAGTTGCCCTGGAAGGCATGGAAAGACGTGTGGCAGTGCTTACCGGTAATCTAAAAAGCAAGCTGAAAGTTGGCGAACCGGAACAGGATGGCAATGTGATCTCGATCGATATTGGTTTGCTGGATGATACCGATGAAGAGACTGCCAGGTATGGAAACGTGCAGGAGTTTGGCAGCTCAACCATGCCGGCGCATCCGTACATCAGGCCCACAATGGCAGAGGATAAATTCAAAATTACCGCTGCTATGCGAAAAAGTCTGGAAGAGCAAGAAATTTTATGACCGCGATCTGGGAACGCACTCATACAGCTCTGCTGGGATTGCATGTACCGATAGCAGCGAATGTGCTGATGCTGGCGAGTGGTGTGAGCTGGCCGGATGTATACATCGCATATCAATTGATCACAAGTAGTGGTGAGCAACATGCCAATAACCTGGAAACCTGTCGAAGCCTAACCATGCAGGTAACGGTGTACAGCCGGAACGGACTGATCAATTTGCCGGATGTAACGAATGCCATGCTGCAGGCTGGATTTACCAAAGGGGCTGAAAGAGAACTGCCCTACAGCTCAGAAACCAAGCATTATGGCTTGGCAATGGATTTTTATTTTTTAGAAACCGCGCCATAGAAGGCGCAGAGGAGTAAATACCATGATAAATAGCGAAGAATATAAAAGCGTAGTCGGACTGGATGAGTTGCATGCTGCGCTGGTGATCCAGGATAATACAAACGGTTATGCGGCAGACATTCCTGAGATGTTCGCCCCTGCTACCAACGCCACTGCAGAGCCGACCAGCTCGCAAGAGACGCAATATGCCAATAATGGGCCGTTTGACGTGCTGGTTTCTGAAGGTGAAACCAAGATCACATTAGAAACGACCAACATCCCCATAGAGGTTCTTGCCAAGTATCTGGGAAAGATATACGACACCGCGAGCGGGCGGATGTTTGACCAGGGAGCCGGTGCAACCCCACCGGACGCAGCGCTTTCATTCCGCTCAATGAAGAGCAACGGACATTACCGTTACTTCCAGTATCTGAAGGGCAAGTTTTCAGTACCAAAAGACGAAGCCTCCACGGTGAAAGAAAAAAAAGAGCCGAAGCCAATGCAAATCATATTCACGGCGGTGAACACCATTCACCTGTTTGACCTGGGGGCTGTGACCAGCACCGTTAAGCGGGTTATCGGGGATGAAGACAGTCTGAATTTCAGCGGTGCGACCTGGTTTGCACAGGTGCAGACACCTGTGACAACCACCCCGAACGCTCTCGTTTTGAGCTCGAGCGTGCCCGTGGATGGTGCAGCCAGTGTTTCAGTGAGTGCAAATCTGACGCTAACCTTCAGCAATGCCTTGAAAGATGCTTCTGTGAGCAGAATCACGCTGATTAAATCGACGGACGGATCACCGATCGCAAGCGCAATTAGCCTGGATGCAACGAAGAAGATCGTCACGATAGATCCAACGGCAAACCTGACAGCAGCGACAAAATATTATCTGGTCTATGCTGTGGAAGATATCTATGGCCAGACTTTGAATAGCGCGATTGATTTTACAACCGCATAACATCGTTTCTCCTTTGCAAGCCCCTCCCGACCTCATGTGATTGGGAGGGGCAAAGGAGAATATTCATTCAAATGATAAGGAGAAAAATGGCAGAAAATTTACGACCGGCGATCAGTATCCGTCTATACGACGAAGACAATGAATATCAGGAATTTACACGTTTTTTCATCCCCTGGAAACTGCTGAAGATAGCAATCAAACTTTCAAAGCAGTTAGAAGACAAGAACCTGAGTGAACTGGATGAAGATACCGTCGACAGTCTGGCAAACCTGGTGGTGGAGGTGTTTGGCGGTCAGTTTACTCTAGAGGAGCTGAACGAAAAAGCCGACGTGACGGAAATGATAACGGTAATTCAGACCATTGTGGCAAGGGCAAGTAGTACTGCAAACCCTACCGAGCCGAGTTAATCTCGGCAGAATTGCCTGATGACAGGGACGCCTTCGAAGTTATCCTAGACCTAGAAATTCTGCTGGCAAGGACTTTTGGATGGAGTCTGCTGGAAATTGATGAAACAGACTGTGACAGCATGTTCGATTTTATTCACCGGCTCAATCACAATGCCCAAGATAAAAGACTAAAAAAATATTGTGATGAAGTGGACTTTTTGTAAGGACTAAAAAGGACTAAAAAGGATGCCAAAGAAGACCAGCCCTCTCAGTTCCAATTTATCTCTTGATACAACCGATTTTAAGACCGGCCTTTCGGAGGCAAATCGAGAACTAAGGGTATTGGAAAGTGGATTTAAGGCGAACGCTGCCAGTCTGGGAGATTGGAGCAAGAGCAGTCAGGGACTGGAAATGCGAATGAAGTCGCTGACGGACCAGATTGATGTCCAGAAGCGCAAGGTGAGTGCCGTGGCCGGGGAGTATACCCGGGTGGTGACAGAAAAGGGAAAGGATGCCAAAGCCACCCAGGAACTGGAAATCAAACTTAATAGAGAGACTGAAACGCTCAATAGGATGGAACGTGAGCTGGGGGAAACAAAAACCAGTTTGGATCAGATGGGGAATGAGTCCAAACAAACCGCCAGCCAAGTAGATAATCTGGCAAACAAGCAGGATAAAGCAGGAAAGTCCAGCACCGGATTAAGTAAAGAATTTAAGGGCTTGAGCAATGTCATGAAAGGCATTGGCTGGGCTGCCCTAATAGCAGGCGCAGTGCAGGCAGCCAAATCGCTGGGCGACCTGGTGACAAAGACCGTCGATGCAGCCAGTGAAATCGTGGATATGTCGAACGTTACCGGACTCTCCACGCAAACCATCCAGGAGATGCAGTATGTAGGGGACCAATTGGGGGTCTCGCTGGAGACGATGCAGGGAAGCCTGACCAAGGTGACACGGTCAATGGCAAGCGCCCAGGAGGGCAGCGGGCCGGCAGCCGAAGGCTTTGCCAGACTGGGAATCAGTGTGACGGACAGCAATGGCAATTTGCGGGATGCCAAAATGGTTTACCAAGAAACCTTGACAGCCCTGGGACAAATGGAGAATGAGACCGAGCGGGACGCCCTGGCAATGGAGTTGATGGGCAAATCCGCTATGGATATGAATCCGCTGATCAAAGCAGGCGGAGAAGAGATCGCGAAGCTCACGGACGAAGCCCATGAGGTAGGTGCTGTCATGAGCGATGAGGCTGTGAACGGGCTTGAGGCGTTCGGCGATCAAACAGCATCCTTGAAAGCAAGCGTCCAGGGGAATCTGGGAACGCTGATGAGCGGACTGGCGCCGGCGATGACGGGAATTACTGACATGGCAAAGGGTTGGATGGGCGAGTTCTCGGGAATCATGTCAGACTCGGGGGGTGATCTTGCCGCGGCCGCTCCCAAGCTGGGGGGGCTGGTTGGTAAGATCATTGGGGAAGTAGCCAAAAAAATCCCAGAGATGATGAAAATGGGGATAGGCATTATCAAGGGCCTGGTTGATGGCCTGATCACAAACATGCCGATGATCTCCCAGGCCCTTGGCGAGATTCTCACAACGGCAATAGAAGGAATTGGGGAAATGCTACCCCTGATCGTGGAGCTGGCGCTCTCGCTGGTTGTAGGGTTGGTGGATGGCATTACCGCGGCGGTCCCGATGTTGTTGCAGACTGTGGCGACGCTTGTGCCCAAAATTGTAATTACTGTGGTGAACGCCCTTCCGATGATCATCAATGCAGCCCTGCAACTGATCCTGGCGCTGGTAAGAGGCTTGACTGAAGCCCTACCAATCTTAATTAGTTATGTTCCTGAAATTATCACGGCGATTTTTAATGCTTTGATCACAGCATTGCCGATGATCGGACAGGCGGCTGTAGAACTAATCATTGCTCTGGTGACTGGAATCGGGGAAGCGCTGCCCTCGCTCGCTCAAGCTGCGGTTGATATCGTGAATGCTCTGGTAGACGGAATAATTGGGCTGGTGACAACAATATGGAATACCGGCAAGGAACTGGTTACACAGCTTGTCGATGGGTTGAAAGCACAGGATCAGACCATCAGGACTGCAGGAGAGACTGCGTTGACCACTTTAGTGGATGGGATAAAGGGAGTCTGGACAAAAGTTGTAGATGTCGGTGGCGAACTGGCAGGCTGGTTGAAACAGGGCGTGACGGGAGTCGCAGACAGTATCAGGCAAATCGGATCCGATATTGTCTCGGGTGTCTGGGAAGGCATCTCGAATGCGGCTGCCTGGTTCACAGAAAAGGTAAAGAACTTTTTCGGAGGGATCGTAAATTCGGTTATGAGCGTATTGGGAATCTCATCGCCGAGTACCGTTTTTGCCGGTATCGGGGAAAATATGGCTCTTGGACTGGGACTTGGATTTGACAGGTCTTTTGAGGACGTCCGCAGGGATATGGTCAGAGTGATGGAAACCTTGACGCCAGCACTGACTGCCAACCTGAATGGCGGATTGGCGCTGCAGGCTGTGGGAGCTGGGGCAGGGATGTCCAACACAATCAACACCCCGATTTATGTGGCAGTCAACAACAACATTGATATTGAAGTCCTGACAAAAAAGGTCGTGGATCAAATTATGAGGAAAATGTAATGACCATGCAATTATATTTTATGGATGATGGGGTTAAGCTGGACCTGAACGCAGATGGTTTGATCTTGCTGGATGGTTTTTACCCGGAAACAGCCACAGATCAGAGCAAAAACGTGACGGACCAGTTTAGTTTAGCGGTGAGATCCAGCAATCTGAGTGGGAAAATAGAGGCGATAAACCGAGTGCTGGCACATGCGCGTCTATATCCAAGCGGAGATCACGGGGTCTATTTATTTTTTGGGATGACCGAAGCGGATATAGCCTGGCGGACGCGGGTTGTGGATGGGGCGGTGCTGCTGGAGAAGAGCCTTGGCAAACTGTGGGGGCAAAATAAAGCCAATATCACGGTTGCCTTGGAGCATCTTCCTTACTGGGAGGGAGAGGAAACGGCGGTACCGCTGACAAATCTGAATGGGACGAACGTAACAACCGGGATAACCGTATATAACTGTAACGACTACGTGGGTACGAGCCCGAACAGGCGGTGTAACTATGTGATGGTCAACAGCACTTATATCACTGGAGATCTGCCCACGCCACCCAGGATAGAATTTACCAATACGGACGGAACGAAAATAGAGGTGCCCACGACGCTGCGAATTGGCTGGCATGTCCGCAACAGTGGATTCACCTGGAATTACGAGGCTGAAAACAGCACATATAACAAAGGCACTGTGGTATCTACGGACGATACCTATAGTAACAGTGCATATCGGGAGTTCACACTAAACGGCGACGGTCATCCACGGCTAACAAACTTGACAAAGATACTTGCCTTCCCGTTGTCATCCAGCGTTTTGACTGCGGCAGCAGGGCAATGGTATAAAGTGTTAATATACTTGAACGATCCGGTTACATATAGCGACATGAGGATGCAGGTCTCGTTATATTGGCCGAGTGGAGGTGACACGATGATGCTCCAGGAGAGCCAAGCGGTTATTCTGGAACCGGGTCATCAAATATACGAAATCGGAGTTCTACAGATTCCACCCTGGATGATAGGTGTAGTTGATCCGGTGAATATTGATCTGGTGATAAGCGGTTGGGTCGCGGACACATATACGTTCGGCGTGGACTTTGTCCAACTGTTTCCCGCAGCCGGGTATAGGACATTAATTTCGATCGCAGACATCGCATTTGATAGGGGATTATTGATAGATAATGGTATCACAGATGATATCTATCTTGTTCACATGCCGATTAATCCCCCTGGTCAGGATGACCAAAAAATAGGGGCTTATGTCGGTCTGGGAAATAAAATTTATCTTTACCCGGGCAAGTTGCAATATTTGTATTTCTTGCAAGAGATGGCGCTTGGCGTTAGTTATATCGACATGGTATCAACGGTTAGCATCTACTACCGCCCGCGGAGGCTGACGATATGAACAAACTGGGAGTGCGTGTTTACGCCCGGGACTTTTCGCAGTTAATCCGCCCGCCGAGGGTCGCGTATACGGTTAACCGGATCGGCTGGCGAGCTTTTGGCGGACCTTATGATGCTGATATTGACGTCAGCGGAGAGGAGATTGAGCTATGGGAGCTGCTGGAGCTACTCAGGTGCCCGGTAGAGATCACATCTCCAAGCGCAACGGTGATATGGTCTGGATACATTTCCGCCGTGGAGGTGACCAAAAGCAACCTGGTCGTAAAACTCTCGTTGGATCAGATGAGCAACCGGATCAATCTCGTCTATACTGAGGTCAACCTGGCGGGGCAGAGCGGGGAGAGCGCCGAAACCGGCTGGATACAGGACGATGAGAGCGTGGCAGTTTTTGGCACAAAGGAAGCCTACCTCAGTATGGGAGGGGGCAACTCTGCCAGCGCCTCTGCATATGCGGCTTTGCAGTTGTCAGGACGGCGTTATCCGATTGCAAGTCACGACGTCGACAGCGGTGGAGATGGCACGATGAGCGCTCACATCACCTGTCGGGGTTGGTGGCAGACGCTTGACTGGAGATATTACGAGGACAGCGCCGGCTCTCTGTCGTGGGACTATGACGGTGAGGGGGAGCTATCGCTCGGGCAGCGCGTGACCGGTACTACCATCAGTTTTGACGCGGCTCAACAGACCATTAATGATACGACCGACGGTTTGCTGGATTTGGTGTCGGGCGATAAGTATTATATCTTTAACAGCGCCAGCAACAACGGCTGGCACGAGGTAACTCAGGTTTCAGACATATCCGCAGGCAGTTCTGCAAAAACAACAAATCAAATTTTAATTAGTGAGAGTGCCGGAGCTTC
>JBDKSY010000044.1:0-2016 GCA_039680395.1 Anaerolineaceae bacterium
GGAGGGCGAAGCACGGTTGCCCAACTGCCTGCTTCGGGGAAGATGCTGAGAACACCACCTTGATTGAGCAATGATTGCGCTCCTAACAAGCTGTCGCGCGTCAACGTACCACGCCTGACCGGTAAAACACCATATAATTTTGCAAACCAGGAAACGGATTTGGGAGCATTAGGGGTAGTTGCCCCGCCGATGAACTCAACGTGGCGCGGGCTGAAACCAATAACGGCAACCGGATCCAGAAAACTAAAATGGTTTGCAATGAGCAAAACCGGGCCAGCTTTCGGATAGTTTTCTAACCCTTCCACTTTGATATTACACAAAATCGCGAGGGCGGTATTGATGGCTGCGCGTAACACACCACGGATAAATTGCCGGCGCGGATATTGAATTACTGGAAACCGTTCAGCCGCAACCTCTGTCATTCTATAACTCACCAATAGTTTCTTCCAGCTCAAGATCCTGTGGTTTCTTCTCTTTCACACTTAACAACAATACCATACCAATTGCCAGGAATGCAATAATGGATAGCACCGCTGCCCGAATACCTGCCTGCTCTGCAGCGATTGAATTCATTCCACGGCTCAGGAACATGATCGCTGCGTCTGCTGCCAGCCAACCATAGATGGTTGGGCCAATGAAAGAAGAAGTATGTCCGGCAACAGCGAAGAAGCCATAGAACTCTGCACTCTTTCCTTCTGGGGCCATCTTCCCAACCGCCATTCGGCTAACTGATTGCACTCCCGAGAGTGCAAAACCGGCAAAGCCACCAATGACGAAGAAGAAGGTAACATCCTGCACAAGGAATAAACAGGAAACCGTCAGGATCATCATGATCAATGAAACTACCAGGGTTTGTTTGGAGCCAATCTTATCAGTGAGAATGCCAAACAGGTATGCCCCTGCCACACTGGTGATTTGAACAATGATCATGAAAATGATGAGCTGCATCTGATCCATTCCAACCAACACACCACCGATGATGGCGGCAAAATCCAACGTCATCATGATGCCATCGTTGTAGATAAGGAATGCAACGATGAATTTGATGAATTCTTTGAAGTTCTTCAGTTCTTTAAATGTGCTTCCAAGGCGTTTGAAAGGAATGGAAAGATATGTTTCTCCGGCTGGCATGGTCTCTGGTTCAGCGCGTTCTTTGATCCACAGGAAGGTTGGGAGTGACGACAAAGCAAAAAAGACTGCTGTGATCAGGAATCCGTAATGGATGGTCGAATTGCCAACCAGCATGATAAGACCCATCACAATGGCCAGGCAAACAATACCGCCAAAAGAACCAAATGCCCAGGCATTACCGGAAACCCTGCCCATATCTTTAGGACTGGCAATTTCAGGCAATAAGGAATTATAGAAAACCTGCGCTCCACGATAGCCAATTTCTGCCAGAACAAAGAACAGCATTCCCATCCAAACATCACCAGGCCCTACAAAAAACAGCAGTGCGGTAAACACGCATGAGACAATGGTAAAGATGAGCAGGAAACGTTTCTTTGTACCTGAAAAATCTGCAAGCGAACCCAAAATGGGGGAAATGACTGCCACAACCAGCATGGCAATACCTACCGAAAGACCCCATAATCGCGTTCCTTCTGTTCCACCTACAACGGTATTCTTGAAGTAGCTGGAGTACACAGCAAGAATCACCACCGCTGCATAGGCAGAATTTCCAAAATCATACAGATACCAGGCCCATCGCTCGCGCCTGGTTGCAGGTTTAAAATGTGCACGTGTCTTGGCTTTCGGAATGGCAACTTCCATATTTTTACCTCTAATTCTTTGAGATAGACCACTGGGGGAAAACATTATGTTAAAGTAATAACACAAAAATTATTGATAAGTTATGCAATTTAAAGTGCTATTAATAGAAAAATAATTATGAGTATTAAATTTTAGCAGATTACAAAAGATTTCACCAACCATATTTGGGATGAAATCGTTCTTTGAACCTTAAGTGCGATGCGAAACTGGCCCATCCATGCAGACCAACCAACCTGCGGGTTC
>JBDKSY010000045.1:0-2293 GCA_039680395.1 Anaerolineaceae bacterium
CGATATCGCTTTCCAGATTTTCGCCCGTGGTGGGTAATGACCAGAATACGCCCGCCTACTTCTGGCCAGGCGTTGATCCATTTACCCAATCCCAATCGCCACATTCCCGTCATGAAGATGTTAAAAATCTTGAATCCCCTTCGCAGTTTTTTCTCCGTCTCTGGATTTGTGATCGTCATGTGGATGTTCTCCTACATTCTTGAATTTTCGGAAGCTCAATTTAGAAATACCATTACATCCCCATTGTATACAAAAATACAATGAGGTGTTCAAGTATATTTATGGAATTAATGAACTTTTTATGGGATTCGATCCCTACAGATCGCCCTCTTCAGGCCAGGTGGACACAAAGTCAGCAGCTTCACCATGAATATGGTCTGAATTCGCCCATTCGATCAGCTTTACGTCAAGTGTTCCATCCACACATTCCACTTCCAGTTGTGTGATCGAACAGTTGTTATTCGTACCCCGATCGAGCATGCTGCCTGTGTTCACATTAGTACAAAGGTCATTCAGTGTGAAGTTGAACATACCTAGATGCCCCACGATCGCAATGGTGCTGTTTTCTCTGCCAGCAGTGGCTTTCTTTAAGGAAGTACGCGCTCTCCCCAACAGGCTGTTGTAATCTTCACCCCCTGGAAAACTGAGGGTATGCTCTCCATTTTGCCAGCGCCTGATGATGGAATCGTGTTCCTCCCAAATGGCATACGTTGAGCGCTCTTTTTCCAGATCACCTACATTGATCTCTCTCAACTCTTCGATCACCTGCGGTGTGAGGTTGAGATACGAGCCTATGATCGCTGCAGTCTCACGGGTGCGCTTCATAGGCGAACAAAAAAGAGCTTCAATACCTTTTCTTTCAAGGGCTTCCCCTGTCTGGTGAGCCTGTATTTCTCCTTTTTCTGTTAATGAGTAATCAACATATCGGGAAGACAACTGCTTGATGACGTTGGCGTAATTTTCGCCATGCCTGATGATATACACACGATTCATTCACATACCTTCTTACAGCATACAATGAGCCTGTATACTTGGGATGATTTTCTTTTACCTTTAATAACCGGGGTTACTCCAGACAACCGTGCTGGCGTAAAAATTCAGCGGCTTGCTCGTTGCCGTATTTTACCGCAGTACCAAGAGGTGTCAACCCATCGGCCTCCAAACGGGGATCCAGGTCTGGATGGTATGCCAACAAGATTTCCAGAGCATCTACATCACCATTCTGAGCTGCAATATGCAGTGGGGTATATCCTCCCGACTCTGGTAAATTTACATCACCGCCCTGCTTCAATATTTCCTTCACCAGAAACGTGTTACGGGTTGCCAGAGCAGAATGAAGAGGAGCTGCTCGCAGGTTATTCTGTGAAATTCCATTCACCTGAGCCCCATTCTTCATTAAGTATATTGCTGTTTCTTTTTGACCAAAGTACACCGCCAGACCGAGAGGTTGAAAACCGTCCATATTGACCGCATTTGCCAGTTTGGAATCTCGAGCTATCCATTTCTTTACCCGCTTTAAATCTCCCAGCGCTGCTGATTCAAATATATTAAGGGGCTCAGCTTTTTCTGCCAGGTATCTGGCAATTTCGGGCTGGTTGAAATACAGGGCGATCAAAATTGCAGAGGTGCCTTGCGCATTGCGGGTATGAGCCAATGCAGGTTTCTTTGCGAGCAGTTCTTTCACCAGTGCTAAATCTCCAGACTGGATTGCCTCGAGAATGACCGGGTGAGTGATCGTTTCCATAACTTTTCTTCTTGCGCAGCTACATCTGTTTCCACCAGATGCCCGTACATTCGGGAAGATAGGAAATATCTCCGCTGGATATTTCACGGATCATTTCATCGCCAAAAAAGAAGCGGGTCAACATTTCAGCTTCCTCGCGTGATTGAAACATGTAATCTGTTCTGATCCACGTAGCTTCGAAGCCGAATGCCTTCAATACGTCATAATACGGGATCAAATGAGCAGGTGGATCAGGCTGCTGCTTTCCGGTACCCTGGGTTTCGATCAGCATGATCATCCCGCCTGGGATCAGGATTCGCTGCATTTCTTCCATTGCCTTGTTCAGTTCGGTTTTCCAGTTCTCGGGATACCATGAAACCAGGTAACACACGCTCCATCCGGCAGCGATCAGAGAGACACTTTGGTTGGCAACCGGCAGAGCACGATGATCTGCTGCAGCTAATAAGGGGAAGGGGTTGCCTACTTGTGACGACAGATAATCCTTTGCCTGAATGAGCATGGCAGGTGATACATCCAGTGCTGTCAGATGATGGCATAAGGGGCTAAGGA
>JBDKSY010000046.1:0-10566 GCA_039680395.1 Anaerolineaceae bacterium
CTATAACCTGCCATGGGGTTTCGATCAGCGTTTCCTGGTACTGGGAGTGGCTGAGTTTGAAAATAAAGTCAAAGCGATGGGGCAGATCAAGGTTGATTCCATTGATGGGTTAAAAATTGGGATGAAAATGCAACCCAGTTGGGAGCCAGTAAGAGTACAGGCCGGTGAAGATGTGTATGGATTGAAATTTACGCCACTTCACTAGGGTTATTTGGAGCAAAAATTCAGTCCGGGATCCGTTTCAGGACTGATCTATTTGGGAGCAATGGATCAAGTAGAAGCAGTTTGCCTGGGGTACGCGATACCTCATCGTGATTTCATGGCTGAGGTACATAGTGTATTTAATAATGCCGTTAATCTTCACTTGCTGAAGAATGGTCAAATCATCACGCTGGTACCTTTTCATGAAGCTGATTTACCTCAAGGGATACGGCTAAAAACTCCTGAAGGGTTTATATTTACTGGATTGAACCAGGGAGAAAAAGCCATATGCCGGAAGCAAATAGTATCCTTCAATACCGGTTTGTTAACCGTAAATAAGCAATTTGCTCGCCGTTGGAAATGTGAGCTTCAGAAATTATGGATTGATCTTAAAAATTCTTTAATATGTGATGCCTGGAAGAACGCTGTTCATCTTTTTGAACAACATTGGGATGAAGAGCAAAATGGATCATTCTATGAGCAACGCTTTGCCAGCAAAGTAATAGATGAAATTACACAGGATCTCATTATTTCTACTCGCCTGTATGATGAAATTTCTGCTAAAAAATTTGTAGAGAAGCTTATTGGCCTTGGACCAGGGTTAACCCCTGCAGGGGATGATTATCTAGTTGGATTCCTGGCAGGATTGTGGAGTTCAATGGGAAAGAATGCAAAGAATACTCAATTCGTAAATCATATTGGGAAAACTATTGATCAATTTTCCAGCCGAACCAACATTATCAGCAAGGCATACCTCCAGCATGCTGTTAATGGTCAGGTATCCAGTAAATTGGCAGCTCTGGCAAAAGCGATCAGCTTTGGGAAGTGTGATCACTTGTTGTTTGAGGCTGCAGAAGCATCCATGCGGGTGGGGCATATTTCCGGGCTCATGGCTACAAAGGGCTTGCTGCAGGGGATCTCTGCTTGGAAGACATGATCGAGAGTCCATACGATTGGAGAGGAAAGAATAAAAATATCATATGCGCAGAATTTCCATTGAAGGGGATCTTTTAACTACCAATGTGTAACCATCCAGGAAAGATTTCCCTGATTCTATTTGGATAATTGATCAATTGGTTGTTCTTCAGTAATATCAAGCATAGCCCAGGGTACATCCGGATAGATCAGCGCTGGCTTGATTTCATCTATTCGAATCGGAATACTGTCAGGTGAGCTTAAATTTCCAAATTCCAACCAGCGGACGATCCAGGCTGTGTATACAATTGAATGCTGGAAACCATTTCTAAACACATCCAATTTCAATCTGACTTTTATCATTCCATTACCGAATCTGGAGAATCCCTTAGCCTGAACTCCCAGTATCACAGCTTGTGCAGGTTTTGCTGTAGCAAATCTTTTTTTGTATTCCTGTTCGGCAGCTTTATCCTTCTTTTGAAGCGAATAAAATTCGTGAATATTCCGAATATAAAGATAGATGATCAAACCCCCGAGAATGACAAAGAAGATTACCAGGCTTATGCTTTGGAGTAGTTCCATTTTTTTATGGTAGAAATTTTCTTGTAGATTGTCAATAAGTTGGAATGGAAAAGCTATATCAACTAAATGGATCCGTAAAGAAGCTGACGGCAAGGATCCCAGGACCACCATGTACAATAAGTGCGGAAGAGACTTCATATATTGGGATGTCACTTACTGCGATTTTTTCAGCCAACAGGTCAGCAAGGTGCCTGGCATCATCTTCGGCTTCGCATTGCATTATGCAAAGATCTACATCGCCATTGTGAGGACATTGCTGAATAACCAGCTCAAATAGCTTTTCGATTGCTTTTTTGCGTGTACGCACTTTTGTATAAGGCTCAATGCGATCTTTGCCCATTGTAAGGATCGGTTTGATTTGTAAGAGACTACCTACAAGACTGGCTGCACCACCAATTCTTCCCCCTCTACGCAAATATTCCAATGTATTTAATATCGCGTAAGCTTTATATCTCTGTTTTAGACCTTCCAGAAGGGTCATGATTTCATCCAGTGATTTTCCTTCTTTGATCCACCTGGCAGCTTTTACTGTCATCGCAGCCATGGGCGCTGCAATGATCCCGGTATCAAAAATCCGAATATCCTTATCTGGAAATTCTTTTTTTGCCGTATACACACTGTTGATCGTTCCACTAAGAATTGCCGAAGGCGCGACGATCAACATTTGATCGCCATTATTTGAATATTCTTGAAAAATGGATAGGTAATGGGAGGGGGATGGGGCAGCCGTCTGTGGGTAGCGATTGCCATTTTTCATGAATTGCAACAACTGACTGGTAGAAATTTCAATATCATCACGATACGATCTATTACCAATAACCACATATTGTGGAATTATGGTGATATGAAGATCTCTGGCAATATTTTGGGGAATACCTGCCAATGTATCTGAGATAAGACGTATCATTGAAAGCTCCAGATATTGTAGGTAGTATAGAATAGAAAATCACTTTCCACAACAAAATAATAGAATCCCGATACAGAATTTGAACATTCGAAAGTATCAATATAAGAAACGAAAAATGCTGCTCGTTATGGCAATAATTGCGACTTCTTAAAAATTGTACAGTATTTGTTGACATGAAAGAATTTTAATCGGTTATAATTCTCGAATAAGCAATCAAAAAGCGAAAATCGATGGATCAAATGATTTGTATTTGTGGTATAATTCAGGTTTGCATGTTAGATACCTGTCTTACCTACAATTTTTACAGCGCCTGAGAGAATGCCAGAGCGCTTATTTGTGTTTTTAACCAGGCTCACGACTCAGGAGGTTTTCCGTGGAAACAAAGGATTTAGTTGCATTACGCATCAGTCTTGCATCACCAGAAACTATTCGAAGCTGGTCATATGGCGAAGTACTTAAACCAGAAACAATTAACTACCGAAGATTACGACCTGAAAAAGACGGACTTTTTTGTGAAGCGATTTTTGGTCCAACCCGCGATTGGCAATGTTATTGCGGAAAATATAAAAATCCACGCTATAAAGGTATTGTTTGTGACAAATGCGGTGTAGAAGTTACCCGTTCGCAGGTACGTCGTGAACGCATGGGTCATATTGACCTTGCGACACCTGTAGCGCACATCTGGTATACCCGACGTATTCCGTCATACCTTGGTTTACTTTTGGATATTTCCAGACGTAATTTGGATCGTGTATTATATTTTGCACAATATATCGTTACCTATGTTGATGAAGATGCACGCCAGAAAGCACTTCGCAGACTGGAAGATGAAATCAGCGTATCCGAGCGTGAAAAAGCAAATCTGGTCAATACGCGCATTCTAGAAATTAAACAAAACCGAGATAAGCGGAGTGCTGAGTTACAAAAGCAGCGCCAGGATATGCAGGCGCGTGCTGATGACGAAATTGCATCAAAAATTGAACCCATCATCCAGGAAGGTCAGACTCTTGAATCAACACTTCAGGAGATGATAGGTCAACCAGCACGAAAAGCGATCACTTTTGGCTCTGAAAAAGAAATGATCGCTGAAATAAACGCAGTAATTTCCAACCAGCACATCTCTCATGTGCAGAAAATTGTCAAACAGCATTTAGAGGAAATTGAATCAGATATTCGCGATCGCTTACAGCGTGAAATAGACATGCTGGAAACTCAGAAGCTGGAAATCAAAGCGGAAGCAGATCTTCAGATGGAATCCGAAAGGAACAAACTCGAAGAACAGACTTCTGATGACCATGATAAATCAGCCAAAGAGCGTGATGAATTGCTTGATTTGAAGATGTTCAAATTCCTCAATGAAGGACAATATCGTGATCTGAAGGCAAGGTGGGGTCAGGTTTTTCGTGCAGATATGGGTGCTGAAGCCTTCTATGATATTCTGCGCCGGTTGGACCTGGAAAAACTGTCTGAAGAACTTTGGACTGAATTACGAACAACCAAATCAAAGCAAAAGCGGAAGAAAGCTACCACTCGTTTGAAAGTTGTAGAAGCTTTTCGCCGTTCCGGTAATCGCCCTGAATGGATGATCTTGACCGTATTACCCGTCATTCCACCTGATCTGCGCCCAATGGTGCAGTTGGATGGTGGACGTTTTGCTACCTCTGACTTAAATGATCTTTATCGCAGGGTGATCAATCGCAATAATCGGTTAAAACGATTGTTGGAATTAGGTGCCCCAGATGTGATCGTTCGTAACGAGAAACGTATGCTTCAGGAAGCCGTAGATTCATTAATTGACAACTCGCAACGCGGCAAAGCACTTTCTCGGCGTGGACGTCGTGAATTGAAATCATTGAGTGATATGTTGAAAGGGAAGAAAGGTCGCTTCCGCCGAAACCTGCTGGGTAAACGTGTAGATTATTCTGGACGTTCGGTTATTGTTGTTGGTCCAACTTTGAAACTTTACCAGTGCGGTTTACCAAAGACCATGGCATTGGAACTGTACCGTCCTTTTGTTATTTCGAGATTAGTTTCCCGTTCCTATGCTGCAAATGTCAAAGGCGCACGACGGTTCATCGAACGTAATCGCCCTGAAGTATGGGAAGTTCTGGAAGAGGTAATCAAAGAACGGCCAGTATTACTTAACCGTGCTCCTACATTGCACCGTCTTGGTATTCAAGCTTTTGAACCAGTTCTGATTGAAGGTAGTGCCATTCAACTGCATCCTCTGGTGACTACAGCGTTTAACGCTGACTTCGATGGTGATCAGATGGCTGTTCATGTGCCATTATCCGAAAAAGCCGTATGGGAAGTACGGAATATGATGCTGGCTTCAAAGAACCTTTTGAAACCTGCAGATGGTGAGCCAATCATCAGCCCCTCAAAAGACATGGTTCTGGGCGTGTACTACTTGACCATTAAAGATGATAAATCACATAAAGGTGATGGCAGAACATTCATTGATATTGATGATGTTGAACTGGCTTATCAACTAGATCAGGTAGAAGTTCATACCAGGATCAGCATC
Organism: Anaerolineaceae bacterium; assembly: GCA_039680395.1. Classification (GTDB taxonomy): domain Bacteria; phylum Chloroflexota; class Anaerolineae; order Anaerolineales; family Anaerolineaceae; genus UBA4782. The sequence goes on from JBDKSY010000046.1 coordinate 5,133, forward strand.
AATGCCAATACCTGGTATGATGAGAAAAACAACCGGTTAGAAGAGCCAAAACGCAGACTTATTGAGACGACCGTTGGTAGAGCTATATTTAATCGTATCCTTCCAGCTCAGATGCAATTTGTGAATGAAGTGTTGGATAAAGGTGGAGTGAAGGATCTGATAGCAGAAGTTTATGAGATTTGTGGTGCAGATGCAACCACCGATTTAGCTGACAAGATCAAAGATATTGGTTTCGAATATGCAATGCGTTCAGGCTCTACTATTGCTGTGGCTGATATTTCTATTCCACCTGAAAAAGCATCCATCCTGGCAGAAGCTCAAACCGAAGTGGAAAAACTGAATCGCAACTGGCGACGTGGTTTGTTAACTGAACAAGAGCGCAATGAGAAAATCGTTGATGTCTGGCAGGAAACAACCAAGAGAGTGGCTGATGCGGTACGAAAAGCAATGGATCCGAATGGCAACCTGGCAACCATGGCAAATTCGGGTGCCACAAAAGGTGGATTTGGTCCAATTTCTCAGCTTTCTGGTATGCGTGGTTTGATGGCTGACCCTGCTGGTCGTATCATCAGACTGCCTATCCAATCAAACTTCCGTGAGGGGCTGACAGCACTGGAATACTTCATTTCTACACATGGCGCTCGAAAGGGTCTTGCCGATACCGCTTTGCGTACTGCAGATGCTGGTTATCTAACACGCCGTCTGGTGGATATTGCACAAGACATTATTGTGAACGAAGAAGATTGTGGCACACATGAAGGAATTACACTGCGTAGAAAGGACGATGTTGCTGGACAATCATTCGCAACTCGTCTCTTCAGCCGCCTGTTAGCAGAAAGAGTTGTTGATCCAGAGACGGGCGAAATTCTTGGAGAGTATAACGATGTATTGGATCATGAATTAGCTCGCAAGATCGCAAGCTCTAAAGTCGCAGAGGTAAAAGTTCGCTCTCCATTAACTTGTGAACTTGTCCACGGTATTTGTGCTTCTTGCTATGGTACCGACCTGGGACGTGGAGAACGGGTAACTCTGGGTTCTGCAGTGGGTATCGTTGCTGCGCAATCCATTGGTGAGCCTGGTACTCAGTTGACCCTGCGTACCTTCCACACTGGTGGTGTTGCTGCTGGTGGTGATATTACAACCGGTCTTCCTCGTGTAGAAGAACTTTTCGAAGCAAGAAGAACTCCAAAAGGTGAGGCGGTAATTTCACAAATTGAAGGTACTGCTCGAATCATCGTTCATGACATAAATAGTGAGCAGCGATCAGTGCAGATTGAGCACAGTGAAATGGTCAGTGAGGAATATGAGATCCCAGAAGACTGGACGATCGTCGCAGTGGATGAAGTGGATGTAACTAAGGGTGAAACACTGGCTACACTGGATGATGCTACCATCACAGCTCAAAATGGTGGAAAAGTTCGAATCGAGGGAAGAAAAGTCATCGTCTCTCATCAAACGAACGAATCAGAAGACTATAATATTCCTACAACAGCAAGACTTTTGATCAAAGATGGTGATCATATTGAAGCTGGTCAACCATTAACTGAAGGTTCATTGAATCCCCACACCATCTTGAAGATCAATGGGCGTGACAGTTGCCAAATGTACCTGCTTACTGAAATCCAAAAAGTGTATCGCGCACAAGGACAGAACATCCACGATAAACACTTTGAGGTGATCATCCGAAAGATGTTAGGCAAGGTGCAGGTTATTCGCCCTGGAAATTCTCCTTATCTACCGCTTGATTACGTTGACCGTCTGGAAATTCGCAGGATCAACGAACAGCTTGCCGTAGAAGGAAAGACTCCTGCCCGTTTTGGAGAGGTATTGTTAGGTGTAACTCGTGCTTCTTTGAGCACTGATTCATTCCTATCAGCAGCCTCATTCCAACATACCATCAAGGTGATGGCTGGCGCAGCGATCGCTTCCACTGAGGATCCGCTGTATGGTCTGAAAGAGAACGTTATCATTGGCAAGCTCATCCCGGCGGGCACAGGGTTTATTGAAGGAAGGTTTGATCGTGCGATTCCAGCAGAAATACCTTCTGAATCAGTCACCGAGATTCCACAATCGGAATAAAATGTAATACACTCATGAACCGCTCATCGTCTTTGATGAGCGGTTTTTCTTTTTCTGAGACGACCAGTGATTTACAAATGCATGTAAAATCAAGTTAACTTCCTTGGAGGACTGGGTTATGGATTTAGGTCTCGTTCGAAAAGTTGACATTGAGCATGAGATGCAGCAATCGTATCTGGATTACGCAATGAGCACGATTGTTGCGCGTGCCCTTCCTGATGCACGAGATGGTTTGAAGCCTGTGCAACGACGCATCCTGTATGCCATGTATGACATGGGTATCCGAGCTGATTCACCATATAAAAAATCAGCCCGTATTGTTGGTGAAGTACTTGGCAAGTACCATCCTCATGGCGACACAGCGGTTTATGAAGCCATGGCACGCATGGCGCAAGATTTTAGCATGCGGAATATTCTGGTTGATGGGCAGGGAAATTTTGGTAGCGTGGATGGGGATGAACCAGCAGCCATGCGTTATACCGAAGCTCGCTTGAAACCAGCAGCCATTGAACTATTAAGTCAAATAGATCGAAATACTGTAGATTTCATTCCAAACTTTGATGGATCCCTGGAAGAACCTTTAGTTCTGCCTGCTGCCATACCAAACATGTTGGTGAATGGCGGTACGGGTATTGCAGTAGGTATGGCAACAAACATCCCTCCGCACAACCTGGTGGAGGTTGTTGATGCACTGATCTACACATTAAAGGAATGGACACGATTGGATGATATTTCCATTTCTGATCTGATGAAATTCATTAAAGGTCCAGACTTCCCTACTGGTGGGATCATCATTCTAGAAGGAGAGGAAAATATTCTTCTCACGGCTTACGCCACAGGTAGAGGAAAGATCAACGTTCGTGGCAAAGTGATGATGGAAGAAATGGTAAAGGGGAGATCGAGACTCATTATCACTGAATTACCATTCATGACCAATAAGTCAGCATTGATCGAGCGAATTGCAGAATTAGTTCGAGGAGGGATGTTAGAGGGAATTGCAGACCTGCGAGATGAGTCTGATAAACAGGGAATGCGCATAGTAATTGAGCTGAACAAAGCTGCTGATGGTGAAAAGATTTTACGAGAGCTGTACCAACGCACACCATTGCAGTCTACATTTGGTATCAATATGGTGGCTCTGGTGGATGGCGAACCCCGTTTACTTACTTTGAAACAGGCGCTGAAGGTATATCTGGAGCACCGGCTTTTAGTAGTAAAAAGACGGAGCGAATATGATCTTGAACATGCCAAACAAAGGTTGCATATACTGGAAGGATTACGGGTGGCATTGAACCACCTGGATGAAATCATTGCTTTGATCAAAAATTCTCCTGATACCGAGCAGGCGCGAACGAGATTGATGAAGCGATACCATTTAAGTGAAATCCAGGCCCAGGCAATTTTGGATATGCCATTAAAACGACTCGCTGCACTGGAACGGAAGAAAATCGAGCTGGAATATAAGGAAATTGTTGCACTGATCAAAGAACTCGAAAGTTTACTGAAATCGCCAAAGAAAATGCGTCAGGTTGTGGAAGATGAGTTGAATGAGATCAAGCTTAATTATGCTGACCGTCGTAGGACGCAAATTGTAGCGTTAAAAAAGGGAAAAACAGCAAAGGAATTGCTTGTCGTGTCGGAATTAACTCCTGAAAAACCCTTGTGGGTTGGATTAATGCCCGATGGATTAATTGCACGCACGATAAATGAAGATTTGCCACGGATCAGTGGTCGTGTTGCTCCTTCTATGGTTGTTAAAACCAGTACGCATCAGACTTTATATCTGGTACAGGGAGATGGGACGGCTGTGGCAGTTGCCGTAGAAAGTATTCCAGAAGCTGAAACATTTGGAGAGGGTGTTCCTGTTGGAAAGGTTGCTCCCTTACCTGAACCTGACTCTGTTGTCGCTATGTTTACCGTTCCTCAAGCTAATCGTAAGAATGGCGATGCGTTCATCGTTAGTGTCACCAGAAAAGGGATGGTGAAAAAATCTGCATTGAGTGAACTGCCTGGACCAGCTGCACACGCTTTTGTGATGATGAGGGTAAACACTGGTGATGAACTTGGTTTTGTATTCTTCAGTAATGGTAGCGACGAATGGCTGCTCTTCTCAGCCATGGGCATGGCAATACGATTCAAAGAAGATGATGTTCGACCAATGGGATTGGTTGCAGGCGGTGTAAATGCAATTAAACTGGCAGAAAAAGATCTCATAATTGGTGCTGAAGTATATACCGAAAAGGGTGAAGTCTTGCTGATCGCAGAAAATGGAAATGGCTGGCATTTGAATATGAAGGATTTCCCATTACAAGGGAGATATGGGCAGGGAGTGATAGCCTGTCGCCTGAGTAAGCAAAATTCGCTTTCGATCTGTGTGGCTGGAACCAGCAGCAGTACGGGTATCGTTCATTTCAGAAACGCTGCAGCGAAAATAGTAAAAATTGGTGACATCCCTACGGGGAAACGACCTTATGCAGGGGTACTTGTGCTGGATGTAAAGAAAGATGATGAAGTGATTGATCAGACAAAGGTTCGCGATTGTTTTCAAGCGCAACCATCTGGAGCGCGCAGCAGAAAAAAGAAAGAATGAATTGTTAAAAACGTCAAGAAAACCATAACTGAAAAGGGCATAAAAAATGGGGGGATTTCTTTATCACGAGTGGCCACAAAAAAGGTAATGCAACAAGAGAAGAATTAACCTTGACAAAATATTTTACCTTGTTTTATAATCTATTTAGATAAACTTCTAAATAGATAGGTGGTTTTAATGGGATATGGTGAAACGTTAAAAGCTTTGGCTGATCCTGTGCGACGGGAAATTCTAGTCTTATTAAAATCTGGAAAAATGACAGCAGGTGAAATTGGACGTCATTTTAATATGACTGGAGCGACGATTTCTTATCATCTCTCCATGTTAAAGAATGCAGAGTTGGTATTTGAGAGTAAATATAAAAATTTTGTTTATTACGAGATCAATGCATCAGTTTTTGAAGAAATAATACTTTGGTTAACTCAATTTGGAGAAAATAAAAATGAAAACGAAAAATAATATGACCTTATTCATTACTACCGTTATGTGCTTTATTCCGGTAATATTTGGTGTGTTGGTCTTCGAGAAATTACCACTGCAAATCCCCATCCATTTCGATAATGGCGGAAATCCCGATAGCTATTTATCGAAAGCGCTGGCAATTATTGGATTACCAATATTCTTGGCGGCTATAAACGTCTATACACATTTTCGAGTGAATAATGAGCCGAAGATCAATAATCCCTCTTCTGCACTTAAGCAAGCTGTAAAGTGGGTGACTCCGGTTATTTCAATAATTTTCATTCCACTTTCACTGGTTATCGC
>JBDKSY010000047.1:0-8201 GCA_039680395.1 Anaerolineaceae bacterium
CTTTTCGCTTTTTCAGAAAATGAGAAAGGAAGCTGGAGGAGATGAAGAAACCCAACAAGATTATTGCCCAGGATAAACCACCCAACCCAAAGGTAATCGTTCCCAGTATTGCAGCCGCGATTGCTCCACTCAAGTTGAGCGATCGAACCAGGTATGCCAGTGTTGATATGAGGATTGCTGCTATGAATCCAAGGAAAAGTTGAAACAGGGAAAATTCCATACCAATATTATACTGGCAGGATTGCCCGCTGAAGGAAGAATATTGAATAGAGAGAATGCAGGAAAGGTACTAGACGCCCTGCAATATGTAGGCAGACAGAACGATACCCAGCAAAGCTGTCAGCATCAATGCTATTTCTCCAATTAACCATGATCCGAAGAACGATGCCAGCATGCCAATCACAACAATCCCACAAAGAACGAATATCCCTCGCAATATGAAAAGACGCCTGTTATTTGTCGTGTCAATGGTTCGGATCCAAAGCCATAACCCTGCGCCAATAAAAAGCAGGCTTATCACAATGCAAATGTAGAGGAAGAATTCGCCATTCACATTCCAGGGAAGCATCAATACGGCACAGGTTCCATAGTGATTTGGGTAGTCAATAGCTGAAAAAACAAAGAAGCTGGTCAATACCATTCGCTTGAAAATGATATCTTCAGAAGTAGCCTGCCAGGTATAAATTTTTGTCTCCCCCGCTGGAATTTCTACCGCCACGCGCTCTTCATAATCGTTAATGGCTCGCGCAAAACTTGTCTCAATATTGGTTGTCATTGTTTTATCAGAAGCGTTATGCAGCTTAACTTGAAAGACCGCATGCTCTGAAGCACCGACAACGCGCGGGCATTCGAGGGTGGTGAGGATTTCGTGATCAATCCTGCTCTTTTCGATGAAGTGATAATAAGCTTCGAAGTTCGGTGATGTCAGTGCAACATTGACAAGTGTTGCCAATATGATTCCCAATAACAGTAAGGTGACACCAAGCGACCGGATTTTTGTTGAATTGTTCATATTTTCACATGACCATTATGGGGATATTTTATATATGTATATTTATACGGCATTGTAGCCTTCCTTGCAAGCCTAAGTTTAGTGAAATTTTTATGAATGGCACATCTCTTGCACATTCTAGCTGTGCAGCACATAAAAAACGCGTAAAGGACAATTTTGCAGCATGATAAAGCAGCTCTATAAACATAATGAGCACACAACACCAGAGTTTTTCAGGCAGAAGTGTCTTCTTGACGCTTATACCATAATTGTTCATTCGCCAACACCGCAGCAGGCGATCAACGACTTGATGGCTTTGCTACTGGATAATATTCGATTTGACTCCTGGGGGTTATTTTCATTAAACACCCAGGGACATAATTTGGAACTCAACAGGGCTGTGCATACGAAACGAAAAGGCAACATGTGGAGCGATTGGATCGTTCCTGTTGATCACAGCATATTGGGGTCAGTCTATCAGTCGGGGCAGCCCGAAATGGTCAATTACGCACATGCAGACCCGCGTTCTGTAAATCATGGGAAACCCCCCGAAATTGGGCATATCATTGCGGTTCCCCTGAATATGTACACGCGAATACGCGGTATGTTGGTCCTGCAGCGAAACAATAATTCTGCATTCACTCTTGAGGATTTTGACCTTGCACAAATCTTTGCGGGATTCATATCACTGGCATATGACAACGCAGCAAGCAATATATCGGTCACATTGGTAGACCGGTTTGGTCTGCTGATCAATCGAGCAAGCACCCTGGCGGATGCCTGGTTGAATCGGAGTATTGATTCTTTACATCACGCATCTTATCAAAAACAAATGGAAGAGATTTACCTGCAGGCTGTGCTGGCTCTGGCACGGGCGGTGGATGCACGCGACCACTTCACTGGTGCGCACAGTCAGCGACTGGCTACCTGGGCAGTCGCCATGGCGCAAGAGCTTCGTTGCAGCAGCTCAGATATTCAGGATATTCATTTTGCTTCGCTCCTGCATGATGTGGGAAAAATCGCCATACCCGATGCAATATTGAATAAGCAGGGCGAGTTGACCGAACAGGAATGGGTAGTGATGAAGAACCATCCCAATATTGGCGCAGAAATTGTGACCCCTATCAGTAAAATGCAGCGCATTCTACCAGCCATTCAACATCATCACGAAAGGTACGATGGCTGTGGTTATCCCGATGGACTGGCTGGAGATGAGATTCCTATAGGCGCGCGCATTTTGAAAGTAGTAGATGTTTATGGCGCAGTCACAGAAGACCGTCCTTATCGTAATGCTCGCAGTCATGAAAAAGCTATCGAAATCTTGAAAAACGGAGCAAGAACTGAGTTTGACCCGCTGATGGTAACCATCTTCATGCAACTGCTTTCAAAGAAGGCTATCCACACCGCTTACGACTAAATTCGTTTTCTTCGTATCCCGGCTTTTGATTCACGGTCTATGGCAGCCCGGCCAGTTCAATGGCGCTGATGATAGCCAGGCGGGTCAGTTCATAGCCCGTAGTTGGGTCAATATTCTCCACAATATCGTCTGTAGTGTGCATATAGGGGTTGAATTCAGCAGGTTCACAGATCGAATCTTTTCCATCTTCCAGATTCGCGCTCACCATCACCGCTCCTACATTTTTCTCCCAGAAGGATGCATGATCTGAAGCATTGATCGCATCATCGGTAAAGTATTCCATCTGTAGATCCAGGTTATAACTTTTGATCACCTGCATCATCAATTGTCCGATGGCTTCTGATTTGCTTAATGTGCCCACATGCAGGTCAGCACAGTGATCGTCATTGGGGTCGTAGGAAATGACATCAAGATTGATCACAGCATCCACATTACTGATGTCATGATCTTCGACATACGCCGCACTGCCTAACAACCCCTGCTCTTCTCCAGAGAAAAAGATGATCTTGACCGTGCGTTCGTATTGATTCTGAGTGATAACCTTCAAAGCTTCCATCAGTGCTGCCACACCAGAAGCATTATCATCTGCACCCGGGGCAGGGTCGCCAATTTCGCTATCGAAAGTGGCAGAGTCCATGTGTGCGGTTAAAAGGACTTCTTCATCAGGTCTGGTAGTACCAGGGATCGTAACGATCAGGTTGTACCATTCCTGTTCATAATCTTCATATTTAAAAAGATAAGGGTCAATTTCGATCCAATCTTCTGGGACATATTCTTCTACCCGTATTTTCAGGTAATCCATCGCACTCACATCGGTTTCATCCAGGAACATTTCCACCGAATACCGCGAATTGATGGTAAAAGTCTTCCCAAACACTGTCACAGGGTCAACCCCTGAAAGTTCTTTAACGGTTTCCATCCAGCCATCCACAGAAGATAGGGCGAGCATCGCTTCTATCTGAGCGATATGCTCAGCAGACATTTCGAGAGTAGGTGTTGGGTTTACAGGCTGCGTTGTAAGTGTGGAAGTAGGCGGTATTGGAGTGAGGGTTGGTGTTGGCGTTGGGGTGGCAAAGACCGCTTGCAGCGCAGGCAGATTACAGCAGCAAAAAGCCATAAGCAGGATCGCACAAATGCAAATTGGACGTGTCATAGAACCCTCTTTGAAAATGAGTAACCTGTTGCCAGGGCAAGTCTGCAGGTGGAATTAATAATAGCGGCAGGCTTTTATGGTTTAATTATATTGTTATCGCATACCTTATGATGAACCAATTCTGCAATTATTTGCAATGAAAATCAAGGATCATATAGAGTGGAAAACGATCAAAATCCTTCTGCAATGGATCATCCCCAAAGCCACGCACCAATTTGGATCATTGCATTGGTATTGGGCACAGCAGCAATTATTCTGTTTATCCTGGGTTGGGCTGTATCAAAAAAAGACAGTGATCAATCCATTGTTGGAAAATCCGCTCCCCAATTCAGTTTCATTTCTAATGATGGAAATGCATGGAACAATGAAATCCTGTCAGGTAAAGTTGTCGTCTTAAATTTTTGGGCAAGCTGGTGCCATCCCTGCCAGCAAGAAGCAGAGATTTTGCAGCAGGCCTGGGAAGATTTACAGCCAGAGGGAAAAGTGGTGCTGATTGGGATCAGTTATGAAGATGAACCTGCTGACGCGTTGGCATATCTGGCTGAATATGGGATCACCTATCCCAATGTGGTGGAAAATGAGGAAGAACTCGAAAAGGTTTTTCGGGTGACAGGGGTTCCATCTACCTTTTTGATCAATAAAGAGGGTATTGTCATTGATTTCAAGCTGGGGCCATTCCTGGATGAGACAGAGATCCTTGAATGGGTGGAAAAGGCTTTTTAGAAGAGTTGAATCGGGTCAGGGTTCTGGACTGACAGGGATTTGGATACATTCAATTATTTACTGGCAGATCGCTTTATTGCTGTCAGAGAAAGCAACTCAAAGGAACCAGGAATATGTTGATCGAAGCAAGAAACCTGCATAAACGTTTCGTCCATCGCATGGTGCTGGCCGGTTTGGATTTCACCATTCAACCAGCAGAGTTCATCATGCTGGCTGGACCTAACGGGGCGGGGAAAACTACTTTGCTGCGTCTACTGGCTGGTTTACTCAAACCTGACGAGGGAAGGATCTTGCTGGATGGAAGGATCCTTGATCCAACCAGCACTTCACAGAAGCAGGTCGTTGGATTTGCAGGTCACCAACCCCTCTTGTATGCCGATCTAACTGCTGAAGAAAACCTGCGTTTTTACGCTCATTTGTACCATTCGCAGAACATCGAAACCCGGATCACTACCCTCTTCAAACAACTCGATCTGGAAGGATACCGTCACGAACGGGTATCAACTTTTTCACGTGGCATGCTGCAGCGGTTATCCATTGCCAGGGCCTGCCTGCACCAACCCCGTATCCTGCTATTGGATGAACCCTACAGCAGTCTTGATACCCATTCTGCTTTCTGCCTGGATGAATTATTGCATCAGATGGTGGTTGATGGAAGCTCAATTGTGATGACCACGCACGAGCTGGATCACGGGCAGCACCTGGCTGACCGGTTGGATGTGCTGGTCAATGGCCATATCGAAGCGAGCCTGCCGCGTGAAGGTATGAAGGATACCTCGCCGGACTCCTGGTATGTACAGGTATTGGATCATGCAGAATCGTGTAAAGATGAAGGAGCAGGTATATGCTGACACTGCTAAAAAAAGACCTGCTCATCGAACTACGCCGGCGCGAAGTGCTACCCGCCATGCTGGTGTTTGTTGTGTTAGTGGCGATGGTCTTCAGCTTTGCCTTCGAACTCGATCCAGCTACGGTAAAGAGTGCAGCCGGTGGCGTTGTCTGGGGGACATTGGTTTTTTCAGCCATGCTGGGATTTCAACGCAGCTTTAGCAGCGAACAAGACCGCAATACCCTCGATGGTTTATTACTGGCACCTGTCAACAGGTTTTCTATCTTTATCAGTAAAATGCTGGTAGTCTGGATCTATGTGTTGATCACTGCGCTGGTTGTGCTGCCCGTCTACAGCATCCTGTCAAATATCAACCTGATTAACCTTAAAATACTGCTGACGGTAAGCCTTGGTTCTCTGGGTTTTTGTGCCGCGGGAACCTTGATTGCAGCACTGTCTTCTTACAGCCGGGCACGGGAAGTCTTGCTGCCTGTTTTGCTGCTGCCAGTTGCTTTACCCTTATTGATGGCTGCCGTTCGCGTTACCAATGGCATTCTTCAAGGAGCAGCATTTTCAGCATTGCAGCAGGGATTGGCGATCATGATCGGCTTTGATATCATCCTGCTGGTGGCTGCCTGGTTGATGTCCGATATCCTGATTGGTGAATAAAGGAGCAAAGGATTCATGAGCGTCAAAAAAGCAGCACCTGCATGGTTGAGATGGGGTTCGACCATTCTTGCAATCCTGATGCTGGCAGGGATGGTTGGCATGGTATTCTTCTACGCGCCAGTCGAAAAAACGATGGGGTTCATCCAGAAAGTTTTTTATTTTCATATTTCTTCTGGTTGGGTGGGCATGTTCTCTTTTCTGGTGGCAGCGGTTGCTTCCGTACTCTGGCTGGCAAACAAACAGAAAGAAACTTTCATAAACAAATTGATCCTTCTTGATATCATCAGCCTGCGGGCAATTCAGGTGGGACTGTTCTTTTCACTTATTGTGATTATCACCGGCATGTTCTGGGCAAAAGCAACCTGGGGAGTGTATTGGGTATGGGAGCCACGCCTGACCACGGTTGCCATCATGTTCCTGATCTATGCCGCCTGCCTGTTGTTGCGGCAGAGCATCGAAGAACCCACCACGCGTGCCAGGATTTCTGCGATCTATACGATCATTGGTTTTCTCAGTGTACCGATAACCTTTCTTTCCATCCGGTTATTCCCTACCATACATCCCCTGGTGGTAGGCACTGGTGAAAGTGCTTTCAACATGGATGCCCGCATGATGGCAACCGTGATCTTCAGCCTGGCAGCATTTACCATTCTTTATCTGGCTATTATGTTTCATCTGGTTCAAATACCTGTAAAAAGCATTTCGGATCCTGTTTCTAAGGAGAGTGCGTAATGACAATTGACCCAACTCTGGTACCCTTTTTCAATCCCCGGGGTGTCGTCTTGATCGGTGCTTCACGCGAGCCTGCCAAGCTGGGATATGGTCTGGCGCGCAATCTGGTGCGCAGCGGATACACGGGCGCCATTCATTTTGTTAATCCACGAGGTGGAGAACTTTTTCAGCGACCAATTTATCGCAGTGTGACTGAAGTGCCCGATCCGGCGGATCTATGCGTCATTCTCACGCCAGCCAACACTGTTCCCGCGGCACTTGAAGAAACTGGCAAACGCGGCATCCATGCCACCATCATCGTATCGGGCGGTTTTCGAGAAACAGGGAAAGAAGGCGCTGCGCTGGAAGCGGAATGTATGCGCATCGCCAGACAGTATGATATGCGCCTGATCGGACCGAACTGCGTGGGGATCCTGGATACCCATCTGCCATTGGATACCACTTTCTTGCAGCCACCGGCACCACAGTCGGGTGAAATTGCCTTCATTTCACATTCGGGTGCGATCTGTGCAGTGATTGTTGACTGGATCTCCGGGCAGGGGATCGGGCTATCACGCCTGATCAGCCTGGGAAATCAGGCAGATGTGAATGAAACCGATATGCTTGCGATGGTGGGTGAAGATGAAAAAACTCATGTGCTTACCTTTTATATGGAGGGCGTTAGCAATGGCAGGCGTTTCGTTGAGGAAGCTCGTAAAGTAATAACCAGAAAACCGATAATCGCACTGAAAGTGGGTCGTTTTGAAAGCGGCAGAAAAGCAGCCGCTTCTCACACAGGCGCGCTGGCTGGTGCAGAAACCGCATTCGATGCAGCATTCCGCAAAGCGGGGGTGCTGCGTGCGCATACTACAGAGCAATTGATCCGCTGGGCGAAGACGCTTGCATGGTGCCCAATCCCTCAAGGACCGCGTGTAGCGGTGCTTACCAACGCTGGTGGCCCTGGTGTGACCGCCGCAGATGCTGTGGAAGAGGAAGGGCTGCAGCTTGCAGCATTGAGCGAGGAAACCCAGGCTGCATTGATCAAGATCCTGCCATCCGCTGCCAGTGTTCATAACCCGGTGGATATGCTGGCTTCTGCCAGCCCGGAGGTGTATGCTGGGTGCTTGCAGATATTATTGGCTGACCCCGGGGTGGATAGCGTGATGGTGATCTGTCCACCACCACCTGCATTTTCAGCCGGTGGGGTGGCAAAACTGCTCATCCCGATTATCCAATCCAGTACCAAACCGGTGATCATCGCATTGATGGGAGACCGGTTGATCCAGGAGGGTGTGCAGTTTTTGCGCGCGGCAGAGGTGGTGGAGGTGCGTTTCGCTGAAGAAGCTGCTTCCTGCCTGGGTGCATTGTGGAAACGCGCAAAATACCTTCAGCAGCCGGTGGAAACAAATGAAGCGATTCGTTTTCCTGAGTCTTTGCGAAAGTGGGTGCAGACCCTGCCGGATGGTTGGCTGGATGCATCCACAGCTGCAGAACTGTTCATAAAAGCGGGAATCCGCATGCAGCAGCTTTGCGATGCTGTTACTGCAGATGAGGCAGTTTGCGAAGCTGAACAAATGGGGTATCCCGTAGTGATGAAGATCAACTCGCCAGATATTCTGCACAAATCCGATGTGGGTGGTGTGCTGCTTGGATTGGAAAATGCCGATCAGGTGCGTCAAGGGTTTGATACTGTGATGCAGCGTGCCAG